>NZ_JBHXRD010000023.1:0-54247 GCF_042717325.1 Streptomyces sp. NPDC058637
CCATCATCCAGGCCTCACTCCCGCCCCTCGGCCTCAACTCCCGGACGACCATGCTCGTCGGCTTCGGGGTGAGCGCCGACCGCGGCCGGTTCCGCCACAACGCCGCCACCGACTCCATATCCCTGCACTGGCCCCTGGGCGGCGACGCCCACAGCCACCGCAGCATCCAGCGGCGCGTTGACAAGGTGTCCAAGGGACTCGGTGTCCTCACGGACACGAACAGGCACCGCGACCCGCCTGATGTACAGGTCCACCGACTCGGCCGGACAGCCCGTCGCCGTGACCGGCGCCTACATCGAACCCTCGGCAGCCTGGAAAGGCATCGGACCACGCCCCCTGGTCGCGGTGGCCTCGGGCACCATGGGACAGGGCGACCAGTACGCCCCGTCCTTCGCCCAGCCTGTCGTGGTCGCCGATACTGTCGGCGCCGACGACTCCTTCACCGCAGGCCCCCCTCCACCGTCTGACGCCACTCGGACACCTCGGCAGTCGCCTCCGCGAACTGACCCTCGACCCTCCGCAGCCTGCCACCCGGCGCGCGCGCCGTAGGAGGCCTGCGGCCCGACGTCGTCGGGCCGCAGGCGGGCGAGGTGGGCGCGCAGGCAATAGTTGCTGCTCGCCCCTCCAGGCGGAGTCGCTGCCTGTCCCGGTGCCTGGGTGCGCCGTACCCAGGCACGACTCGTCCCGTCCACCAGTCCGCCAGTCCGCCAGTCCGCCAGTCCGCCAGTCCGCCAGTCCGCCAGTCCGCCAGTCCGCCGAGGCTCCCGGTGATCACGCACGAACGACAAGGAGCGCATGGCGAGACACCGGTCGGGGCCGTCGGCCACTCCGCGTTCCGCGCCCGGCATGCCGTGGTCCGCCGTACGTCGAACGCCTGGAGAGATGAGTGCACCGATAGCCGTTCACCGCCCGCCCCTCCCCCACGGACGGCCCTCGGGTCATCGTCCGTGGGCGGATCGCCGGACTCGCCTTCGAGGACCAGGACGCCGCCGAGTTCCTGCGGCGGGCCGGGCTCCCGTGACGCGCAGAGGGCCCGTCACGGGTCAGCCGGCTGTCGGGTGCCAGGCGGCCTCGGCAGCCTCGACGGTGGGGTGGACGGGGAAGACCTGGTCCAGGCCGACGACACGGAAGATGCGGCTGACGCGGTCAGGGACCGCGGCCAGGACGATGGTCGCGTTCGCGGCCAGGGCATGGTTGCGGGCGGCGATCAGGACAGTGATGCCGCTGGAGTCGCAGAAGGTCAGGCCGCCGAGGTCGAGGGCGAGTTGCCGGCCCGGCTGCAGGTCTGTGGCGAGCAGCGCGGTGCGGACATCGGGGGCGCTGTGGTGATCGAGATCCCCGGTGAGTTCGATGACCGCTCCGGCGGTGGTGGTGCGGGTGTGGACGCTCAGTCGCTGGGTCACTGCCGCTCTTCACTGGGGGATCGGGGCACGTTGATGGCCAGGACGGCGGTGTCGTCGTCCACACCGGTGCCGAAGGTGTCGAGCAGGTCGCGGACCGCGTCGACAGTCGCTGTGGCGGTGGTGGGCGCGAGGGCGCGGCCGAAGTCGAGGAAGGCGTCGTCGCCGTAGCGGTCCCCGCCGCCTGTGATTGCGTTGACGTGCGCCTCGGTGAGTCCGTCGGTGTGTAGGAGCAGGGTGTCGCCCGGGTCCAGGCGCAGGGTGGTGGTGGTGATGTGGGCGTCGGGCAGGACGCCGATGAGCTGTCCGCCGGGGGTGTGCAGGAAGTCGGCGGTGCCGTCCGCGCGCATCAGGAGGGCCGGGGGGTGACCGCCGCTGGCCAGGGTGATCTGGAAACCGCCGCGATCGGGGTCGGGGGTGAGCAGACCGAAGATCACGGTGCAGAAACGGGGGTCGGTACCGTTGTACTCGTGGTTCAGCACGGTGTTGAGGTTGCCCAGGACGGCAGCGGGGTCGGGGTTGTACACGGCGGCGGCCCTCAGTGTGTAGCGGGCCAGGGAGGTGACGGCCGCGGCGGCGGCGCCCTTGCCGCACACGTCTCCGAGGAAGAGGCCCCAGGTGCCGGCTGCGAGGGGGAACAGGTCGTAGAAGTCGCCGCCCACCTCGTCGACGGAGGCGATGTGGTAGTGCGCGGAGACGTCCAGGCCGGGCACGTTCGCCAGGGCCGGCGGCAGCAGGGTCTTCTGCAGGGTGGTGGCCAGGGTCTGGAGGCGGTCGCGTTCCCTGTCGGCTTCCTGGCGAGCACGCAGGAGCTCGGTTTCGTAGGCCCGGCGGTCGCGGGCGTCGAAGATCGTGGTGCGGACCAGGAGAGGCTGGCCGTCGCTGCCCGTCTTGACCGTCGAGGTGATCAGGACCGGCAGACGGGTGCCGTCGGCGGCCTTCAACTCAAGGGCGACGCCGCTGATCTCGCCCTGCATCCGCAGCATGGGGGCGAAGTGCGTCTCGTGGTAGAGCCGGCCGCCCACGCTCAGCAGATCGGAGAAGCGCTTGCGCCCCACCAGGTCCTCGCGTTGGTAGCCGAGCCAGCCCAGCAGGGTGGTGTTGATCTTCGCGATCCGGCCGTCCAGCAAGGTGGAGACGTAGCCGCAGGGTGCGTGCTCGTACAGATCTTCCGCGCTGTCTTCCAGCAGGGCGGAGAACTGCGCCTGCTCCTGCGCCGGCCTGTCCTCTTCCTTCGGTGCGCCATGCTCTTCGTCGTTTGCCCTGCTCATCACCGGGTGGCTCCCGCGAAGGCGGCGATCGCCACGGCGGTCTCCTCCGGGGCTGCGAGCTGCGGGCAGTGCCCGGTGGCGTTCAGCGTGACCAGCCGGCTGCCCGGTATCTCCGCGTGGACGAACGCGCCGACCCCCGGTGGGGCGATGGCATCGCTGGAGCACTGAGCCACCAGCGTGGGCACGCCGACCCGGGCGAGGTCGGCGCGGTTGTCGGAAAGGAACGTCACCCGGGCGAAAGCCCGCGCGATGTCAGGATCTGTGCGGCAGAAGCTGCTCGTCAGCTCCTCACCCAGCTCCGGCCGCTCCGGGTTGCCCATGATGACCGGAGCCATCGCACCGGACCAGCCCAGGTAGTTGGCGTCCAGCGACTCCAGCAGCTCGTCGATGTCCTCAGCACTGAACCCACCCCGGTAACCCGTGCCCGGGTCGTCGACGAAACAGGGTGAGGGAGCGAGCAGGACCAGCCCAGCGAACGCCTCCGGCTTCCACGCGGCGGCCAGCACGCCCATCATGGCGCTCACCGAATGCCCCACGAACGTCACCGGCCCCAGCGCCAGCTCCTGACACAGCTCCAGCACATCGTCGGCATACCCGTCCAGCGAGGAGTACCGCTCCCGGTCCCACGCGGACAGGTCCGACCTCCCCGCACCCACGTGATCGAACAGCACCACCGTGAAGTCGCGCTCCAGCATCGGCACCACCATGCGCCACATGTTCTGGTCGCACCCGAACCCGTGCGCCAGCACCACCACGGGCCCACCGGCCCGCCCGGTCACCCTCACATGATTCCTGCTGAGCACGTCCATGCGGCACATCGTCGCAGACAGCTGCCCCGCCGCCCCCCCTTCTGCTCGACCCGTCGGCGACGCCGAGTTCGGCGGCGCGGGCCTGGGTCTGTTCGTCTCCGCTTCCCGCTCCGGGCGGCCACAGCGCCTCTGACCGCCCGGGCGACACCGCCTGGCTCGTAGGGCGGGCGGGGGGCTGATGCCGCGCAGATCCGCTCAGCGCCGGGTGTCGGGCGCGGGGCCGGCCCAGACCTCTGGAGAGCACGACGATCAGTGCGCTGACGCAGGCGAGAACATCAGCGCGAGAGTCAGACCCGCGCGCACGGGAAGGTTCTTCCAGGCCGACCGTCCCTCAGGCTGGCACAGGGCGCTCGGCAGGCCGACGATCCCGGCACCGTCCTGCTTCCCCCGCTGGTCTAAAGCTGGTCTACAGCTGGGTGACCGCGTTGGTGAACACGTCGCGGGCCGAGCCGGGCGCGACCATCACCAGCAGTAGGCGTCCGGGAGGTTGCCTGACCGGTGTATGGAGAACCCCGCCCTCCGTATCGTGACCCCAGGGGCGCACGGCCCGCGCGCCAAGCCGAGGACCCTGGTGGATCCCCGGCATCGGCGTCGGGTCAGCCGTGCTCCTGGCTCGCCTGGTCGCGGGACTGGCGGGCGGCGTCCTTGCCCACTTCCCGCAATCCCGTGGCCGCCTCCCGGCCGGAGGTCTGTGCCTGCTGCTTGGTGGCTTCGGTGGCGCTCCGCGCCGTGTCCTTCACCGATTCCACCGCTTCGGTCGCCGGCTGGCGCATGCCTTCCTTGAGGTCCTGCGCGACGTCCTGCGCTGTCTCCTTGGCGGGCTGCAGCAGTTCGTCCGAGTGCTCACGCAGCTGAGAGCCGATCCGCTCCTCAGCCTTCGACGCCGGAAGCAGGGCCGCGGCAAGCATTCCGGCACCGAACGCGATCACCCCCGCGGCCAACGGGCTGCCCTGGGTCTGCCTGATCACCTGATCCGGGGCGTCCCTCACGGATTGGCCGGCCCGACCGGCGGTGTCGCGGACAGCGCCCGGGGCCTGAGCCGCAGCGTCACCCGCGCTCTGCGCGAGATCCTGGGCCTTCTGCCCGGCCTCGCCCCCTGGGGTGCGGTCGGCGGATCCCATCACACGCTCCTTCAAACCAGACAGCCGGTGGTGAGCCGCGTCCGCCTTGCGCCGCGCGATCTTCGCTGGTGCCGCCTTGTCCGCGAGGCGATCCACGTCGTGCGCCAGGCGCGCCCGGCTCTCTTCCACCTCGGTCTTCAGTGCGTCCGGGTCCGTGCCCATCGGGCATCCTCCTTCAATGTTTCCGCGGTCCGTTCGGGCTTCACCTGAACCGCCCTCATACGTTTGCGGCCCACCATGAAGAGCACACCGCCCAGTGCCGCCCAGAATCCGGTGACGATGAGCGCGGCCCAGGCGAGGTCGACGATGTGGGCCAGTCCGAAGATCGCGGCCAGGCTGCCCATCAGCAGCATCAAGTGGCCCGCGTACCCGGAGCCGGCGAGCATGCCGCCCGCCTTGCCCGCCTTGGTCGCCTCTTGCTTGAGCTCGGCCTTCGCCAGTTCGATCTCGCCACGCACGAGCTGGGTCAGATCGTCACTGATCTCGCCCACCAGTTCCCCGACGGACGGGTCCGGTGACTGGGCCCGGTGGGAGCCGGACGGACTGCCGTCCCGGGGGGCGGTGGCGTTCTGCGGAGAGAAATCGGCCACGATGTCAGCCCCCTTACGGCTGTCCCGGATCAGGGTTCGGATACGCGTCCCCCACAGGCGGCGGTCCCGAGGGCGCAGGCGAGATGGACCCGCCGTACGACGGCGTGGGCCGCGCCTGCTCGTAGGAATCCGCCGGCTCCTGTGCGGCAGGCTGCCCGTTTCCCTCGGCTGCCTCCAAGGGACGGTCACCCCGTGTGCCGTTCATTGTGCTGCCCGCGGATTTCGCACCTTTGGCGAGACGAGCCGTCGCGAAACCGGCCAGAGCAGCACTCGCGAGAAACACGCCGGGGCGCCGGCGCGCGAAGTCCTGCACATCACGGACAACTCCTTGCGGGCCGCCGTCCTCCAGCCTTTCCGCCATACTGTGGCCGCGATCTGCCACCTGCCGCACTGCTTTCGTAGCGGGAGAACTCGGCGCACCGCTTTCCCCCATGGTGCCCAGTTCATCGGCCAGGGCACGCACGCCCTGAGCCAGGCGCCGCGTCTGGGACTCCGCCTGATCCTGCAGTTGATCTCGCAGTTCACCCGCCACGTCCTGGACCTGCGACGCAGCCTCAGCCGCCACGTCGCCTGCCCGCTCCTGGGCGGTCCCGGCCACATCAGCCGCTTTCGCGCCGACAAGGCCGGCACCCTCCCCGGCCTTCTCCTGCGCCGTCTCCTTCACCGCCGCAGCCGTGCCGCCGTCCGCTCCCTTCGCACCACCGAAGTCACTCACCATTCCTCCCTCAAAAGAGCATGCACCTGACATCCAGCGTTCTGTTCACAACGGCCACTTTCCATGATGCCGAGCCGATCCGGAACGCGCCACCGGCCAGGCCGGGCGCCCACACCCGGAACCCATTGCCTGCTCGAATAGCCGTCGAACTCGCTTCCCCGCAATACTCGCGGCCGGCATGGGGGCGACTCCGGGACGCGCCCGGCACGCTGTGACCGGCGTTGAGGCGCACCGCGAAGAGACGAACGCGTTATGGCTATTCACCGCCTCTCCCCCACAGGCGGTCGGTGTTCGCCGAGGACGGGCGGATCGCCAAGATCCCCCACCTGCTCGCCGTCGTCCTCGACCCCCGCAGGGACAACATCTACCGGCGCCAGACGCACAGGCAGATCACTGTCGGCCGCCGCTTCGGATTCATGAGGGGCATGGACGACGTGCAGCTCACCGCGGACGAGATCAACGACCTGCTCGGTGGTGATGACCACGGCGCTGGATGGGACGAGGCAGGCGGTTACGAGTGGGTGCGCTGATCTCCGGACCGGCAGCGCCGCGTCCAGTTCGTTCGGCGATGACGGAGTGTTCGTCGGGCCTGAGGCGCCGAACCGCTGCCGCCCGGCACGAATTGTTCGCGCTCGAAGCACTCCGTGCTCGGGAAGTCGACGCCGTACCCGGACGGGGAGGCGGTTGCCCTCCTCGTCGGTCGACAGACGGCCCGACCCTCGGTCGGTCGGGCCTGAGCGCACACGGTCATGCCGGCCGCACAGGGCCGTCTCTGCCTGGTCGAGTCCCTCAAGCGACTCGACCAGGCGGAGAGGAACATCCTCAAACGGTGTTACTCGCCACGGCCTTCGGAGTAGCCGTAGCCCTTGGCGTCGTCGTGGCCCTTGGCGTCGTCGTGGTTTTTGGCGTCGCCGTGGCCCTTGGCGTCGCCGTCACCGTTGATGCAGGTGTTGCCGAAGGCCGGGTTCAGCAGACCGATGACGTTCACGGAGTTGCCGCACGCGTTGATGGGGACGTGGATGGGGATCTGGACGACGTTGCCGGACAGCACGCCCGGGGAGCCGTAGGCGATCCCCTGTGCGCCGGCGTCGGCGCTGGCCGCGCCCGCACCGGCGAATACCAGGGCACCTGCAGCCGCGGTCAGAACTGCCGCGCTTCCGAGCTTGAACATGAGGTCTCCCGCAGAGTGTGAGTGCTGCCGCCTGGATGGGCAGCTTCGACCACGATGCGGGTTCATCTCCCTCGCGGCCTTCGACGCGCCTGCCCATGGCCGCCAATCCCCTCAATGGTCGCGCCTCACGGGGTGGCCACAGCCGCACACGCGTGCCGATGCCGGCGGCTGCCTCGCGACGGCGAGAGGATTTCGGTGCCGGGGGGCGGGAGGGTGCCCTGGATGAGAGAGAGCGGCAGGAGCGCTTCCCAGCCATGCAGTCGTATGGCGACGAATGCCGTTCCATCGCGGCGGACCTCCAGGCCACGGATGTCAGTGGGCTGCCAATCGGCGCCGTTGTGGTCCATGGCTCATGATGACGGGCCGGATCGCTCTTGCCCGGTTCTGACACGGCCGAGCCCTGCTCGAGCGCCCCCGGCGCGCTTCGGCCCCGGTCTCTGGCCCCGGTCGCCTGATAGATCACATGGCAGGCGTGCGATCGGCAGCGACCCGCTGGTCCGCGAGCTGCGGACCGAGCCGGGTAAAGCCGCCTACAGTCGCCTCAAGGCCATCGTCGAACCCGTATTCGGTCAGATCATGACCGGCCGCCGGCTCCTCCTGCGCGGGAGGACGAAGCCCGCGGCGAGTGGCGACTGCCGGCCGCCTGCCACGACCTCCGCAAGATCCTCCGGTAGGCCGGACTCGCCGTCCCCGCCGGCTGACCAGCTGGGCCTCCCCGGCCCCGTCTCGGAATTGCCAAGCCACACATCCGACGGGAAGGCCCCGCCACAACCTCGCACATGCCGGCGGGGCGACCGCGACCGATCCCGTCCATCACGGCCGGCAGGCTGCTTACTCGTCACCGGCCCATGTTCCTACTGTGCGAAAAGCGGGGGCGAGGGCTACGGGGCGACCCTGGCGCCCGCTGGTTGCAGGGGTCAGTAACCGTCGGGGGCGAGGACGTCGACGAGCCGACGAAGCCGAGTGCCGGAATCATCCGGCACTCGGCCCTCAGACGTCTCGCGTCACGGCCTGCGCGCAAGTGTCACGGGAGTACCCACTTCTGGTTGGAGCCGGTATGGCAGCTCCACAGGTGGACGGCGGTGCCGTCGTTCCATACTCCGCCGGATGCGTCGAGGCACTTCCCGGACTGCGGGTTGCGCATCGTACCGTCCGCCTGGGGCTGCCAGGTCTGGGAGGCGGTGCCGTTGCAGGTCCACAGCTGGACCTTCGTACCGTCGGCGGTCCCGCCGTTGTCCACGTCCAGGCACTTGCCCAGGACGCGCAGGGTGCCGTCACCGGGGACCGTCCACCGCTGGGCGGCTGAGCTGTTGCAGGTCCACAGCTGGATCTTCGTACCGTCGGCGGTGCCTCCGTTGTCCACGTCGAGGCACTTCCCGTTCACCCCCTTCACCTCACCCGTCCGGGACACCGTGCCCGGCAGCTGGTTCATGGTGTACCAGGCCTCGGTACTCCACAGTTGCTCGCCGTCGCTCGAACTGAACGGGCGGGCCGAGCGCACGTGCACGACCCGGTCGGCCTTGAGTCCCGGGACGGCCAGAGTCACCGTTCTGCGGTCGGTGGACAGGGTGGCCGAGCCGGCCGTGAGGGCTTCCTCGTCGACCTTGGGGCCGCCGTACTCCGCGGTGGGGACGTACCGCCACTGCTTGATCTTGTACCGTCCGGCCAGGTTCGCCGCGGTCTCCGTCGACACCGGCTGGGTGTACTCCAGGGCGAACCCGCCCGGCACGGCGCGCATCGCACGGATGTCGAATGCGTCGGTCCCGTTGGGCGCCAGCTTCTGCAGACCGTGGCTGAGTTTGCCCTCCTGGCCCCAGTTCCCGCCCGCGCCCAGACCGCCGGCGTAGATCGCGCCGTCCGGTCCGACGCTGATCCGGGTGACACCGGCCTCCAGTCCCTGGGTCAGACGGAACACCGCCCCTTGGTACTCGCCGCCGACCTTCTCCAGGAATCCGCGCTGGATGCCGCCGTAGGTCACGTCACCGAAGATCATCTGTCCGGCGAAGGGGCCGTCCTTCAGCTGCAGCGGTGTGCTCGGGGAGTTGGCTATCTCGTTCTGCGGCAGCCACAGCACCGGCTTGGTCACCGGCCGGGAGTCGAAGGGGCCGTCCGGGTTGGTGTAGTGGTTGAAGAAGCGGTCCTGCTTGATGTGGACCAGCTTCGACGACGGCAGCCAGCCGCCCTGGTTGTCGGTGACGAAGATGTCGCCGTCCGGGCCCCAGCCGATGCCGTTGGGCGTACGCAGACCACCGGCGACGTGGCTGACCGCCCCGGTCGACTTGCTGATCTTGAGTGTGGTGCCGCGGTTCGCTGCCGGCTGGGGGTCCGTGGTGGCACCGCCGTAGTTGATCGAGACCGACAGGTTCAGGTAGAAGAACCCGTCCTTGTACAGCAGGCCGAAGGCGAACTCGTGGAAGTTGTTGCCG
This sequence comes from Streptomyces sp. NPDC058637, assembly GCF_042717325.1. Taxonomy (NCBI): domain Bacteria; kingdom Bacillati; phylum Actinomycetota; class Actinomycetes; order Kitasatosporales; family Streptomycetaceae; genus Streptomyces; species Streptomyces sp. NPDC058637. Next base: position 9,504 of record NZ_JBHXRD010000023.1, read on the forward strand.
AAGGGCCAGGTGGCGACCCGGCGGTACTGGTCGGTGACCTCGTCACCGTTGGTGTCGTTCAGTTCCGTCAGCTCGTGCTTCTGCGACACGTACAGCTTGCCGTCCACGTACTTGATGCCCATGGGCTCCTTGAGGCCGGACGCCACCTTCTTGTAGGTCACCTTGTCCGGACCGGTGGCCCCTGTGACGTTGCTCAGCAGGTACACCTCTCCGGTCGTGTTGTTGCTGCCGCCCCACGTGGCCACGGCCAGGCGGCCGTCGGGCAGCCAGTCCATCGCCGAGACCTGCGGCTCGAAGCCGCTGGGCCGCAGGTTCGTCAGGGTGTAGTTCGGGTGCACTCCGGTCAGCGGCAGGCCGTCGCCCGGTGAGTCGGCTCCGCCTTCGCACTCCTTGCGGCCCGGTGAGGTGACCCGGACCACGTCTGCGTCGGTGCTGAGGACGGAGTTCGGTACGACGGTGAAGCCCGAGGCGCCCGGTGGCCTCCAAGCCAGCGTCACCTGCTGGCCGCCGGCGCGCTCGAAGTGGTCGATGCGCAGGGTGTGCTGGCCGCTGGTGAGGTCGACCGCGCCGTCCTTGGGTTCCGAGCCGTGCACCCCGTCGTGCGAGATGACCGGCTTGTCGTCGATCAACAGCCGGGAGCCGTCGTCGCTCGTGAGCCGGAACGTGTAGATTCCGGCCGCCGGTGCGGCGAGGTTGGCAAGGGTCTGCGAGACGAAGTTGGAGGCCAGCCCGAAGTCGGCGTCCGTGGACCAGTCGATGACCGGCATCAGCCTGTCGACGTTCGGGGTCTGTCCCGGCTTGAGGGTGCAGATCTCGTTCAGCGGCGCCTGGACGTCGAAGACGCGCAGGGTGACCCCCGGTTCCTGCGGGGGCAGAGGCGCGGCGGCCGGGGCGGCCGCGACGGTGGGCGACAGCAGCCCGGATCCAAGTAACGACGCGATGAGCGTGCCGGCCAGACGTCTGCCGAGCTGGTGGGAGAACAGCCGTGGATACACGTAACCTCCTGTTCGGTCCCCGGGCAGGGGAACGATGCGGGTGTGCGGGAGATCCACCGCTGCCGGAGCGCGCCGTCGCACCGGACACGGAGATATGCCAACGGGATCCATGAAGCCTGGACCGTCGCGTGTGACACCGTAGGGACTTTCGGTAGGGCCGTCCATACTTTGTCACCGGTGTGTGGAAAGTTGCGCTGAGGTTCCTCCTTGATCAGAAACCCATGGGCCTCCCGCCCAGGATGCGGCGGACGCGCGGGCCGCCGAAGTGGCCCTGGCCGATACGCGCATAGGGCCGGTTTCGGATTTCTCCGAAACCGGCCCTTCTCTGACGCCGAAGACGACAACACCGAGCCCGCACCAGCCACCGACAGCAACGAGGACACCCGTCACCACAAGCACCGTCGGAGTACTACCAGCTAGTAGCACCCCCATACACCGGGCTTGCCGCGTTCGAGAACACGTTGCTTGCACTTACCGGGGTAGTTGCAGCAGACGCCCCCCGGGCAGCATTCGTCACAGCAGTTGTCGCCGCACGCGGTCTTCCCTCCCGTGCAGCAGCGCGAGCGGGAGGCCGTGGCCTTGTCCTGGTCGCAGCAGCCCTGGCCTGTACACACTTCGTCAGGCTCGCAGCGCCGGTTCGACGGTCCGCAGACCTGATCCCGGGGAACGCATCCCTCGTCGTGGGTGCATTCCTCGTGCGCCTTGCAGCGCCGGTTCGACCGGTAGCAGATCTGATTCTGCGGAACGCACCCCTCGTCGGTGCACACCTCGTCCATCTTGCAGCACCCGAAGGGCGGGCAGGTCGGCCTGGGCCAGCAGCGTTCGACGGTGCCGTTGGCGCACACCTCTATGTCCGCCCAGTACGCCGTACCTTCGCAGCAGCGCATTCCGGGGTGAAGGCAGCTGACGTTGCGGCCTCCGTCCGGACGCACGGGACCGATACACCGTTCGGTGCCCTCGTAGCAGCAGTACTCCTTCCCGTCCACCATGAAGGACTCGCACCGTGGAAGGGGCGGGGAGTTGCACGTGTGCCGGCACATCGGCTCGCATTCGTAGCGCAGCCCGCCTCCCTCGCCGCTCATACAGTCGTCCATGCATTCGGATTCACAGTCCGCGAGCCGGACCCCGAACCCCACGCCCGTATCGCCCGCGCCCGCTCGGTATTGCTTCGTGGTTCGGTACAGCGCACTCTCCGCCGTAGCCACCGGCACGAACATCGCGCGCCTCACTCTCCCGGCCGTGCTACCGGTCGTAGTAGGGAGACAGTTTGGTGATCAGGTGGGGGAACACCTCCTCGACGTCCACCCGGACGAAGAACTTCTCCGTGACGTCGGTCTTCCGGTCGGTGAACGAGAAGATGACGTCCAGAACCCTGCGCACCCCGCTCAGACGGGATGGGCGGGTTTCGATGGCCGTCAGCGTGGCGCCGGCGGCATGGGCCTCGGCACACTTCGCGTAGATGCTGGGATAGCGCACCGCCAGGTAATTGACCGCACGGTGTTCATCGGAGGAACCCGCGTTGTCAGCGATCTGGATCACTCGCTCGAAGAGTTCCCCTGCCGTCGCCCGGAACTGTTCCTCCCCGATGTCCTCCGGTCTTGGCAAGGATTCGACGAACGTGGTCGGGCTGAAGGTGTAGATCTGCTCGAAGGCCACCAGCGGCAGCATCAGACCGTTGCAGTGGTCGGGCGGAGCCAACGGGCCCCGGAGACCGATGACGACATGGAGGTCCGTCGACCGAGGGGCCTCGTGGAGGGCCTCGATGAGCTGCGGGAAGTCTCCTGGATCGCGCGGGCGCAGCAAGTACGTGTCGAGCCCCTGAATCGTCACCACGTAGCACAACTGCCTCGCGAGGTAACGGTTCCGCGGTTCGGAAAGCACGGCCAACAACGCCTGGCGGTCAGTCAGGTCGGCGGTTTCGGCGCGGCCCGTCGCCTGGGCGAACTCCTTCTCCACCCCCAGGCTCGGCATGCGCGGTTCGATCCGGCCCACCATGTACACGAATGACGGGTACACCTCGGCGCCATGGCTCACCGCCTCGGTCGTGACGGCGCCGTGGCCGCATGTCGTGCACGGGTGGTGGACCTCGTTCTCCGCCACCTGCGGGGGGTCGGGAATCACCTCGGGGGACGGTGATCCCATTGCGTCCTGCGGGGACAGCCCCTTCTCCTCCATGAGGTCTGTCCTCCTTTCTGGTCGCGTACTGAACGTCCTATCGCTACCGTCACCGGTTGTTCCTGCCGGAGAACACGAGCCAGCGGTTGAGCACCGCGGCGCGCTGTTCGCACTTCCGGCAGGGCCGGATACCCGCGGCGCCGGTGACCCGCTTGGCAACGTCGCCCAGGCCTATGTCGTCGTCGGTGACGAACCCCGGGAGGCGGACGCGCGACGACTGCGGCGGGGTGGCCGGCTCCCCGTCGGTGTCGGCGCCCGGGTCCCGGGACCTGCGCTCGTCGGCCATGGCTTGAGCCTCCCTCTCCTGGCGGGGTCATCCGTAGCGCGCCGCGCGCACCGTCTCGTACGCCCGCCAGGCGTCGATCAGGGGCGGCACCACGGTGTTGCGGCGCGCTGGGGACCGGGTGACAGCGAACACGAGATCGGCGGGAGCCGCCTGGGGAAGCTCCGACCACAGCAGGGCGATGGTCCCTGTCACCAGGGCCGCCGCGGCGCTGCTGCCGCCGAAGGGGCGCAAGCCTCCGCCCGCCTCCAGGCTGAGGATTCCCGCGCCCGTCGCGCCGACGCCGCGTCGGCCGGTCGTGGGCCCGAGGTTCGAGACCTCCGAGGGGTGACCGTGGAGGTCGTAGGCGACGACGGGAATGACCGACCGGTGGCGGGTGAGGACCGAGCCGCCGACCGCCCCGTGGTTGCCTGCCGCAGCCACGACGATCACGCCGCGGTGCGCCGCGTGGTCCAGCGCCCTTTGGAGTGCGTCGTCGACGTCGTAGCTGCGTGGCGTCAGCGTCAGGCTCAGGTTCAGGATGCGCACGCCGGCGTCGGCCACCTCCACGATCGCCGAGGCGAGTGCGCCGGGCGCGACGGTGCCCCGGTGGCGCGGCGACGCGGAAGGGAAGAGGCGACGTACCACCAGGGTGGCGTCGGGGCAGACGGCCGGCGCTCCCGACCCGCGGCAGGCCACCAGGATGCCGGCCACGGACGTCGCGTGACGGGATGCGGCGTCGTCCGGCGGGGCGGGATCGTCGTTCGCAGCGAGGAACTCCAAGTGCGCCTCGGCGAGGCCGGGGTGACTGGTCACGACGTGTCCGTCGATGAGCCCTACCCGCATGGAGCGAAGACCCGAGGTCAGGGCCATGAGAGGGCGGAGCCCGATCAGTCCCAGTGGGTCCACGCCGGTGCCGGGACCGGCACTTCGAGCGGTGCCGCTGATGTGATCTGTGATCTGGTTCACGGGTCGAAGTCGCCGATGTCCGTCGTCCCCAGCCCGCTGTCCGAGCCTTCCGGGGCGACACTGTCGAGATTCCCGGAGGAGCGCAGCCAGACTTCCCCGTATATCTCTTCGTGGCCCGCGTCGTGGACTCCGCCCTCGGTGTCCGCCACCTCCCTCGCGAGGTCGAGGGTGATGGTCCTGTCGAGCAGGGTCATCCCCTGGTGGCCGGGCCGGTTGTCGGCGCGGCGGCCGGGGATGTTGTTCGGTACGAAGGTGGGTCCGGAGGCGGGATTCGACGCCGTGATGTGGTCATCTCCCAGGGCGAGCCCGCCGTCTTCCTCTCGAAGCCTCATGAACTCCGTGAAGGTGTCAGTCATCTCCGCAGGGTCGAACGACGCCGTGTACGCGATGGTGAAGTGGTAATCGGGGTCGTTTTCTTGGGACCCACCATGTATTTTGAGGGACTCTCCTACGAGCTCCACCATGTTGATCATCTGCTTCTTTCTCCGGCCCGCGCGTCAGGGTCCGGTCACGGCAAAGGAAACCCCCGGGGCGCCGTGCCCGGTAGGTGGCAGCGAGCGACGGTCGGACACGCATCACAACCCCCGTATGCGCGCTCGTACATAACAAGCGAAACACCGCTGTCTGTGGGCCGCAACCGGGTGCCGACCGGTGCTTCCGCCCCCTGGCCACGCCCGTGGGTTCACCGCGCGTTCCGTTACAGTGCGCCTCGATGAACGCGCGAGGACCCGAAGACGCCGGCCCGGCGGCAACGATGCTGCGTCTGCGCCTATTAGGTGGATTCCGGGCGACCCGCGACGGGGGTCCCGCGCTCGCGGAACGGTGGCCGCGACCCGGTGCGAGCGCCCTGGTGAAGCTCCTCGCCGTCGTCTCCGGGTCCCTGCGGACCGCTCAGTTCATCACGGGCCCCGGCGGGCGCAAGCTGGTGGCGGGCGGCACCGAGGCCGGTGTGGGCGCGTGGGACCCGTCGGTCCTCACCAACGGCTGGTCGTTCAACTCCGGCGTGGGTGGCGCCACTCTCATGGACGGCAGCAACTATCTCGCCGCCGACCTCGACGGCGAGGGGGCGGAGGAGATGATCTCGCTCAACTTCGACGACACCGGATACGACCGGATGGCGCGGGAGCTGGGCTCGCGCGTCAGCGACGTGGACAACAGCATCAATCAGATGACCACGTACAAGCTGTCCTGACGTCACCGGCGCGGCAGGGCCGAGCCGCAGAAGACCCCCTGGCTCCGGCCCGGGGGTCTTCGTTTCCGGGACTTCGTCCGGCCCGGGGTACGGCGTGGGACGCGGGCCGTCAGGCACCAACGTGGCGCGGAGCTGGGCTGATTCGTGAGTGGAAGGTGCGGCGGTAGGCGTCCGGGGGCACGCCGGCCGTGCGGTTGAAGTGACGGCGCAGCGTCGCGGCGGTGCCCATGCCGGTCGTCGCCGCGACGGCATCGACGGTGTCGTCGGAGCTCTCCGGCAACTCCTGTGCGTGGAGGCTGCGTCGAGTGAGGAGCCGCTGCGGGAGGGTGTCGCCCGTCACCGACCTGAAGGGGCGGCCGAGGTGACGCGAGCTCAGTCGTGCCCGGCGGGCCAGGCCGTGAGCGGCTGATCGAGCCGTTGGATCACCCAGGGAAAGGGGTCGGCGAGCGGATGGTTCGTCGGAGCCGGCACCGAGGTGGTCACGAACTGGGCCTGGCCGCCGTCGGTCCAGAAGCCGAACAGCGGCATGGCCGGCAGCACCACCAGGACATCACGCAGTTCCGGCAGATCCGTGGCCGCCCTGACCCGTACTACCGTTTCCGCTCCCATTCCGCCGTCACGTCGGAGGCGTCGTAGTGATGCACCTGCTTCCACCAGCGGTCGTGATCGAATCCGGCGCGGTGATTGAACGGATGGGCGGCGCCGCGCAATCGCTGCCACTCACGCACGATCGCCGCCCGCTGCCACTCATCCGGCTGTTTCAGCCGGAGGAGCGCGTGCAGGAACCCTGCCGAGTCGCTGAACAGGGAGAGCAGGGACTGCATCGCGAAGGATGCCTCGCCGGTCTCACCCACTTCCTCGTGCACCCGGACCAGTTGAGTGATCAGGAACGTCTCCAGGGCACTGACGTCCTCGCGCGTGAGATGGGCGGCGTAGGTGAGGGTGCGGTCGGACTGCGGGCCTGTCATGCGGGCGGATCCCTCACCTTGCGGTCATGGAGCACCGTCGGGCGTCCGTTCCGCCCGAACCTGACGCACACAGTAGGCATCGCCACTGACAGCGGCCAGGACGGGATCGGTCACACATCCGGGACATTGTCGAGGTCACGTCACTGAGCGATGCGGCTTCCGTACACCACTGGGCCAGGGCAGCAAAGTTTGCCATCGTAATGACTCGTCGGGGATCACGGGCAGCCCCAGCTGAACGACAACGCTCCAGGCCCTGGCCCGGCCACTCGGCCGACGTGCCACAACCACGGTAAAACACGGGGGAATCATGTCTCTTCGCAACCGACTGTCGCGCCGCGCGCAGGTGGCCCTCATCGGCGTAGCCGCCGGAGGTGTTGCGGCCGCAATCGTCGTCGTACCCTCGCTCGCCGACAGCGGCTCCTCGGAACCGGCGACGGTCGCGGCACAGAAGGGTGCCGGCTACGGACCCGAGCCCGAGGCCGACAGCAAGCTCGTCAGCCAGGTCAGCGATCTGACGACCACGGCCACGGCCACGCTCTCGCCCGACACGATGATCAACAGGGCCCGCACCTGGCTCACGGCCAACAACGGACGGCCGGTCCCCTACAGCATGGAACGCAACTGGAAGGACGGCTATCGCCAGGACTGCTCCGGCTTCGTCTCCATGGCACTCGGGCTGGGGAAGCCCGGACTGAACACCGTCGGGCTGGCCGACTCGCGAAGCGGCGTCACCACCCGGCTCGGCAGCGTGAGTCAGCTCAAGAAGGGTGACCTGCTGATCGACTACAGCACCGGCGACGGCGATTTCCGTCACGTGGTGATCTTCGAGAAGTGGGCCAACACCTCGCACAGCGCCTACTGGGCGTACGAGCAGCGCGGTACGTACGGCACGACCCACCGGCAGCTCAAGTACGGGATCGGCAGCGACAACTACGACCCCTTCCGCCCGGTCAAGCTCGGCGGTGGCGGCGGCGGGCAGGTCCCGGCCCCGGCCCCGGGTGTCTCCTGGCCGGTCCTCCAGAACGGTTCCAGGGGTGCGGACGTGCGGTCCGCCCAGCGGCTGCTGACCGCGCGGGGCTACACCGTCGGGGTCGACGGCGCCTTCGGCCCCAACACCCGCGCGGCGGTGGTCAGGTTCCAGAAGTCCCGGTCCCTGGCCGCCGACGGCGTCATCGGCCCGAACACCTGGTCCAAGCTGATCAAGACGGTGCAGTCCGGTTCGTCCGGCCAGGCCGTGAAGGCGGCGCAGACACAGCTGAACGTCTACGGCTACGGGCTCACGGTCGACGGCGCGTTCGGCGCGAGGACGAAGTCGGCGACTGTCGCCTTCCAGAAGAACCACAAGCTGTCGGTCGACGGTGTCATCGGCCCGAACACCTGGCGCGCCCTGCTCGGCACCCGCTGACGCGAACGGGCCCCTCTGCCGGCGACGGCTCCTTCCCGCTGCGGGCGCGGCGGGATGGAGCCGTCGCCGTTCCGGGCGAAGCCACCGTGCAGCGGCCTGCTTGGGGCCCGTACGGGCGGGCGCGTGTTCTCCGGTGTCGCGGCTGCCAGGAGGCCGTGACGCCGTGGACGCCCATCTCGTGGCTCGGGTGACCCCAGATCGTCTACCGCGCGATCCCCTGGACCCGGAGCGCATCCACCGGCTCACCGGAACCGATCCCACGGACCCCCCTCGCCCGTACACCCTGCGGACCGCCGTCGCAGGAGCCCGCCTTCTCGACCGGCCCGCGCGGAGCCGGTGAGGTGAACTCAGGTCGGGTAACAGCCAGTAGGCCGTCCCGGGTTCAGCCCCGGGGGCTGAACCGACGAAGGTCTGGATGGCGGTGGCCGCCGCCCCCCGCGCCCCTTCCTCGAAGGGCAGCGGACGCGTCCTGATGTCGCACCGGGCCGCGCTGCCGAAGGCCGAGGCGAGGAACGCGTCCCTAATCCGGTCGGCGAACAGGTCGTAGGCGGCGAGGCCCTCGCCGGAGATGATCACGCGCTCGGGACCCAGCAGGTTGACGACGGACCCGATGGCCCGCCCGATCGCCTCGCCCGCCCGCGCGTACACCCGGCGCGCTCCGGGGTCGCCGCCGCGGGCCAGGACCAGCGCCTCGGCCGCGCCCGCGACCTGGATGCCGGTGCGGGCCCGTACGTCGCACACGCGACGACGGCGGCGAGACGCTGCTGCTCGTCCGGCGGCGCACGCACCGGCACGGGGCCCCCGTGCGTCCGGTCCGGCTGCGGGGCCTCGACCCGGCGGCCCGCTACCGCGACGCCCGTACCGGCGCCGTCCACCACGGGGCCGTGCTGGAGGACCACGGGCTGGCCCTGGACCTGCCGCCCGGGGACTGGGCCAAGCACGGCCGTCCATCTGACGAAGGCGGGCTGAGGCGCCGGAGTCGCGCCTCACGGTCGGTCGGCCGGGCGGTATCCCACCCGGCCGACCCGTCCGGGTGCGCCGCACCGGTTGCGCCCCGCCGCCCGAACCCCGCCTCCTGTGAGGGCACTTGGGGGACGGTTATCGTGTCACCGTCCACTTCTGGTTGGCGGCTCCGGTGCATGTCCAGATCTGCAGCCGGGTGCCGTTGGCCGAGCTGTTGCCGCTCGCGTCCAGGCACTTGTTCGCCTGGGGGTTGACGATGTCCCGGGCCGCGGGGACGGCCCATTGCTGGGCGGCGCTGCCGTTGCAGTCGTAGAGCTGTACGGGCGTTCCGGCCGCCGTGCCGCCCGACGCGACGTCCAGGCACTTGCCGAGCGCGCGGACGGTGCCGTCGGATCCGACCGTCCAGCGCTGGGCGGCGGAGCCGTTGCAGTCGTAGAGCTGTACGGGGGTGCCGTTGGCGCTGTTCGCCCCGGCCACGTCCACGCACTTGCCGCCGATGCCGGTGATGGGACCGCCGCCCGACTGGCCGGTGTCGGTGGTGACACGGACGTAGTCGACCAGGAGCTGCTGCGGGAGGACCGTGCTGCCGTCGGGGTCTCCGGGCCAGTAGCCACCGACCGCGAGGTTGAGGATCAGGAAGAAGGGCTTGTCGAAGACCCACTGCCTTCCGCCGAGGTCGGCGGGGGTGCGCCGCTGGTACACGGTGCCGTCGACGGACCAGGTGATCGCGCCGGGGCTCCAGTCGACGGCGAAGGTGTGGAAGGCGTCGGCGAACGCCTGGCCGCCGGGCAGGGTGTATCCGGCGCCGATGCCTCCGGAGCCGGAGTATCCGGGGCCGTGCAGGGTGCCGTGGACCGTGGACGGCTCGAAGCCCACGTTCTCCATGATGTCGATCTCACCGGAGTTGGGCCAGCCGACCTGTCCGATGTCGTTGCCCAGCATCCAGAAAGCGGGCCAGATGCCCTGACCGCGCGGGATCTTCATCCTGGCCTCGACGCGGCCGTACGTCGTGGTGAACCGGCCGGCCGTGTTGAGACGTGCGGAGGTGTACTCGCACCGCCCGTACCAGCACTGGTAGTTGTCCGGGTTCTCCCGGCGGGCGGTGATGGCCAGGTGGCCCTGTCCGTCGAGGGCGGCGTTGCGGTTGCCCGCCGTGTAGTACTGCCGTTCGTGGTTGCTGACGTTGTCGCCGGTCTCGGTCTGCCACTTCGAGCCGTCGACGGCGGCGCCGGCCGGCCCGTCGAACTCGTCGGAGAACGTGACCGCGGCGGCTGCCGCGGCGGTGGATGCCGGGGGCGCGTCCGCGGGAGCGGGTGCCCCCTGGGCCAGCCCGGTGGAGAGCGTCGCGAGGGCGAGGACCGAGACGAGGGACGAGAGCAGGCGCCGGGGAAGGCGTGAAGTGCCCATGGGTCTCCCTTCGAGGAGCGTGGGGGGCCCTCAGACATGCGCATGACAGACATGTACATGACATATACGAGGGCGTATGCGGATTCAGGAAATCACCGAGCCGACCAGGAAGGGGCGAGGGCAACTCGCCCCGTAGAGCACTTGCTTCACTACGTGATTTAAGAAGTGAACGCCAACCCTGTCAAGGGTTTGGTATGGACCAGACTCATGAACACGGGCACGCCCGCGCCCCTACGAGGGCGCGTTCGCGGGCATGCGCCCCGGTCCGGCACCGAGCGGTGACACCGCGCGGCATCCGGGCCGTCGGGAACGGCGACGGCCGCGGGTCGTCGACGTGGTCGACGGCCCGCGGCCGGATTCGTCGCGCGTCGGTCAGCCGTTGGGCAGGATGACCGCGCGGCCGTTGATCTTGCCCGCGTGCAGCCGCTCGTAGGCGAGCGGGGCCTCGTCGATGGAGTACGTCTCGACGTGCACGTCGACCGCGCCGGTGTGGGCGAGCTCGATCACTTCGGCGAGTTCCTTGCGGGAGCCCCAGTACGGCGCGGTGACCGACGTGGAGAACGGCAGGACGCCGAAGCCGACGGGCAGCATGCCGCCGCCGATGCCGACGATGGTGACGTCGCTGTCGATGGAGGCGACCGCACCGGCCGTCTTCACGGTCGGTGCGGCTCCGACGAAGTCGAACACGACCTTGGCGCCGACGCCGCCGGTGAGCTCGCGGACCTTCGCGGCCGCGTTCTCGTCGGAGAGCACGGTCTCGTGGGCTCCGACCGTGCGCGCGAGGGCGAGCTTCTCCTCGGTGACGTCGAGGGCGATGACCCGGACGGCGGTCATGGCGCGGAGCAGCTGGATGGCGACGTGGCCGAGGCCTCCGGTGCCGATGACCACCGCGGTGGCGCCGGGCAGGAGCTTCGGCAGCGAGCGCTTGATCGCGTGGTAGGGGGTGAGGCCGGCGTCGGTCAGCGAGACCGTCTTGACCGGGTCCAGGTCGCCGATCGGCGTCAGGTGACGGGCGTCGTCGACGATCATGTACTCGGCCATGGCGCCGGGGTTGCCGAGTCCTGGCGGGTTGATGCCGAGGTCGGCGGCGCGCAGGCAGTAGTTCTCCCGGCCCTCCGCGCAGTTCACGCAGGTCCCGCAGCCCCAGGGGCCGTAGACGGCCACGGAGTCACCCACCGAGACGCCCTGGGCCCCTTCGCCGAGGGCGGCGACCGTGCCGACGCCCTCGTGACCGAGGGTGAGCGGCAACGCGTAGGGCAGCTCGTCGGCGGACCAGCTCATCACGGCGATGTCGGAGTGGCAGACCCCGGCGGCGGTGACCTTCAACAGGATCTGGCCGGGGCCGGGTGAGGGTTCCGGGATCTCGACGACCTCCGGGGCGGCGCCGACGGTGCGGTACTGGACGGCTTTCATGGCTCTCCTTCGTTCTCCGTACTACCTTTGTGACCCCCGTGGATCGTGTGCGCCAGTCGGGGCTCAGGACGCGGAGTAGCCGCCGTCCACCAGGTGGTAGCTGCCGTGGATGAAGGAAGCGCGGTCGGAGAGCAGGAAGGCCGTGAGCTCGGCGACCTCCTCCGACGTGCCGAGGCGGCCCGCCGGGTGCAGGGAGATCAGGTGGTCGCGGGCCGGGCCGTCGGTGTCGCGGAGCAGCGGGGTGTCGATGAAGCCGGGACCGACCGCGTTGATACGGATGTCGCGCGCGGCGTACTCCAGGGCGGCCGTCTTCGTGAGGCCGACGACGCCGTGCTTGGCGGCGGCGTACGCCGGGGAGTTCGCGAAGCCGTTGGTGCCGAGGATCGACGAGATGTTGACGACGGCGCCCCCGCCGGCTGCGAGGAGGGCCGGGAGTTCGTGACGCATCGAGTAGAAGACGCCGCTGAGGTTGGTGGCGACGACCTTGTTCCAGTCCTCGATGCCGTACTCACCGGTGGGCAGGGACGGTCCGCCGATACCGGCGTTGTTGACGGCGAGGTGCAGGGCGCCGAACGTGTCGACGGCGAACCGCACACCGGCCTCGACGGACGCGGGGTCGGTGACGTCCAGGGCGACGGCGGCGGCACGGGCGCCGGTGGCCTCCAGCTCGGCGGCGGCCTTGCGGGCGCTCGCCTCGTCGTGGTCGGCGACGACGACGGTCGCCCCGCTCGCGGCCAGCCGACGGGAGACGGCCAGACCGATTCCTGAGGCGCCGCCGGTGACGAGGGCGACCTTGCCGGTGAACTCCGCCTCGTAGGCGGTGGGGAGGTTGGTGCTCATGAGGTGCTTCCTTGCGTGGTGCTGTGGGGCGCCGATCCGTCCTGCCGGGCTTCCAGCAGGTCTCCGGAGAGGGCGTCGAAGGCGTGTACGACAAACTCGGGCAGGGCGGCCGGCCGGCCGCCGCGCACCCATGCCGCCTGGGCCGCGAGCAGCGCACCGGCTCCCGCGGCGACGGCCACGGCGGGACGGATGTCCTGTCGCGGATCGACGCCGAGCCGTTGCGCGAGGATCGCGACCGACTCCTCCTGGGCGTCCACGCGGATGTGGTGGAACGCCGCGTACAGAGTGGGTTCCTCCTCGGCCATGACGAGGAGGTCGAAGATGCGCGGCCGCAGGTGCCAGGGCTCGGCGCCGGGGTCGTCGAGCCAGTCGAGAACGGCTCCGCGGTAGGCGACGAGCGGTGGTTCGGCGGCGGGCCGCGCGCGGAGTGCCTGATTGATCCTGTCGCCGTCGCCCCGTACCGCGTCGAGGGCGGCGGCCTCCTTGCTCGGGAAGTGGCGGCTGAAGGTACGCCGGTCGACGTCCGCCGCCTGCGCGATCTCCTCGACCGTCACATTCCGCGGCCCCCGGTCGAGCACCAGCTCGAACGCGGCCTGCGCCAGCGCGTCCCGAGTCCTGCGCGTCTTGCGACTGCGCCGTTCGGGGCCGTTCCCTGCCTGGTTCATAGTTGTACCGTACACCTGAAAGTGTCCCAGTGGGACTTCTGTCGCACTGGGACACTTTTTCGGGTCGGCTACCTCACGGATCCGCCCGTGACACCTCCGGCCCGGGTAGCAGGGCGCTCCGTCGTCCCTCTCCGGATCAGGACGCGGGGCGCTTGGTAATCCCTCTCCGGGTCAGGACTCGGGGCGCTCCGCCGTCCTCTCCGGCTTCCGGCTCAGCGCTCCGGGCCACCACGCGACCCGCCCGATGTCCCTGACCAGGGCGGGCACCAGGAGCGAGCGGACGACGAGGGTGTCGAGCAGTACGCCGAAGGCGACGATGAACGCGATCTGGACCAGGAACGCCAGCGGGATCACACCCAGCGCGGCGAAGGTGGCCGCCAGGACCACACCGGCGGAGGTGATGACCCCGCCCGTGGTCGTCAGCCCGCGCAGCACGCCCTGCCGGGTGCCGTGGATGAGGGACTCCTCGCGGACCCGGGACATCAGGAAGATGTTGTAGTCCACACCGAGGGCGACCAGGAAGACGAATCCGTAGAGCGGTACGGAGGAGTCCGTGCCGCTGAAGCCGAACACGTGCTGGAACACCAGGGACGAGATCCCGAGGGTGGCCAGGAAGTTGAGCGCCACCGTGGCGACCAGGAGGAGCGGCATCAGCAGGGAGCGGAGGAGCCCGATCAGGATGACCAGGATGATCAGGAGGACGACCGGCACGATGAGCATGCGGTCGTCCTCCGCGGTCCTCTGCGTGTCGTACTGCTGCGCGGTGTAGCCGCCGACCAGCGCGTCCGCGCCGGGCACCGCGTGCACCGCGTCGCGCAGGCGGGTGACGGTCTCCTTGGCGGCGTCGCTGTCGGCCGCGCTCGTCAGCGTGGCGTCGATGCGGACCCGGCCGTCCACGACCAGCGGTTCCCCGTCCCCCGGGCGACCGGAGGCGGTCACCACGGAGACGTCCGCGACGCCGTCGACCCGCGCGGCGGCCTCGGCCACCTGCTCCGACCGGTCCGCCGCCGCGAGCACCACGGCGGGATTGCCCGACCCGCCGGGGAAGTGCTCGCTCAGGGTCTGCTGGGCGGCGACGGAGGGCGCGTCGTTGACGAAGATCTCTTCGAGGGGTACGCCCTTCGAGTTGAGCGTCGGCATGAAGGCGGCGCACGCGAGCAGGACGACCAGGGTGACGCCCCACACCTTGCGCGGCGCCCGGTCGACGAGGGCGGCGATCCGCGCCCAGATCCCGGCCGAACCCGACGCGGCCTCGCCCTCCTTGGGCTTGGCCGGCCAGTACGCGGTCCTGCCGAGCAGGACCAGGACGGCCGGCAGGAAGGTGAGCGTGCTCAGGACGGCGCAGACGATGCCGATGGCGCCCACCGGGCCGAGCGCGCGGTTGTTGGTCAGGTCGCTGAGCAGCAGGGCGAGCAGCCCCAGGGCGACGGTGGCGGCGCTGGCGACGATCGGTCCGGCGGACTCGCGCAGTGCGGCACGCATCGCGGTCCACCGGTCCGGGTGGCGCACGAGTTCCTCGCGGAACCGTGCGGTGAGCAGCAGGGCGTAGTCGGTCGCGGCCCCGATGACGAGGATCGACAGGATCCCCTGGACCTGGCCGTCGACCCGGACGATGTCGTGGTCGGCGAGCACGTACACGATCGCGCAGGCCACACCGAGGGAGAAGACGGCTCCGAGGATGATGACCAGCGGCAGCAGCACGCTCCGGTAGACCAGCAGCAGGATGACCAGCACGGTCACGAGGGCGACACCGAGCAGCAGGCCGTCGATTCCGGCGAACGCCTCGGAGAGGTCCGCCTGGCTCGCGGCGGGCCCGGCGACCCGGGCCAGGGTGCCGGGCACCCGGTCGGCCGCCTTCTGGATGTGCGCGAGCGCGTCGGGAAGCCCGTCCCCGAGGCCGGAGTCCAGCTGGACGATGCCTTGCAGGGCGCGGCCGTCCGCCGATGGCAGGGCCGGGGTGACCTCACCCGCCACCCCCGGTCCGCCCTCGACGGAGGCCAGGGCCGCCGTCGCCGCCTGCCGCTGCTCCGGGCCGAGGGCCGCGCCGTCCTTCTCCGACGTCCAGACCACGATGGCCGGCACGGTCTGCTGCCGGCTGAACGCCTTCTGCTCCTCTACGACCCGGGTGGATTCGGCGCTCTGCGGGAGGAACGAGGCCTGGTCGTTGGTGGCCACCTCGCCGAGCTTCCCGGCGTACGAGCCGAAGGAACCGCCGACGGCCAGCCAGACGACGACGAGGAATACGGGGATCAGCCAGCGAACCGGCTTCGATGCGATGGGCATGGTGCTCCCGGGTCGGGGGAAACTATTTCAATCATCGAGTATCTCAATGATTGAAATATATTAGCGTGACTCTTCCGTCCGACTACCCGGCGACAGCCCGGCCCCGGCACAGGAGGGGGAAATTCAGCGCCCCGGCGGCTGGATACGGGTGAGTTCGGTGTTCATGCGGGCGAGGAAGCGCAGCGCGGCGGCCAGTTCCTCCGGCTCGGCCGCATCGCGGGCCGCCGACGCCGCCTCGGCGAGGGGCATGAAGAACGAGCGGGCGGCGGCCTTGGCCGTGGGCTCGTAGTGAAGGTGCACGACACGCCGGTCGGCGCTGTCCCGCGCACGCCGGATGTGACCGGCGCGCTCCAGCCGGTCCAGACAGGCGGTGACCGCACCGGAGGTCAGACCGAGATGGTCGCGCAGTTTGCCGGGGGTCAGCGGACGCTCCGTGTCCAGGATCGCCGCGAGCGCCTGGACGTCCGTGGCGTGCAGCCCCTGGGTGTGCGCGAAGGCGTGCACCAGACGGTTGACCTCGCCGTTCATCCGGCGCAACTGCACCGCGAAGGCCTGGAGCTCCAAGACCGGGGACGTGTCGGCGCGCGATCCGTCGGGGGCGTCGTCTGCACTGTCCACCGCACCATAGTAGGGCGTTCGCCACCCGTCCCACCTCTATGCTTCTACAGTTGTGTAGAGACGCGACTGAGCGCGTTTCCCGCGTACGTGAGAAGGAGTGAACGCCACGATGGTGTTCAAGAAGCTGCTCGGCTCGCTCGGTGTGGGCGGCCCGACCGTGGACACGGTTCTGGAGAACGCCACGGTCGTGCCCGGCGGCAGTCTGAGCGGCCGGGTCCATCTGAAGGGCGGCAGCGCCGACTTCACGGTCGAGCACATCACGCTGGAGCTCGTCGCCCGCGTCGAGGCCGAGCACGAGGACGGCGAGTCCGAGGGCATGGTCGTCTTCGACCGCTTCACGGTCGGCGGTGCGTTCGTCCTCACGGAGGGCACGGAGGTCACCGTACCCTTCGACGTGACGCTGCCGTGGGAGACACCGGTCACCGCGCTCCACGGCCAGGACCTCGGGATCGTCCTCGGCGTGCGTACCGAGCTCTCGGTGCCGGGCGCCAAGGACAAGGGTGACCTGGACCCTCTCGTCGTGGCGCCCCTGCCCGCCCAGGAGGCCGTCCTCGAAGCGCTAGGACAGCTCGGCTTCGGCTTCAGGTCCGCCGACCTGGAGCTCGGCCACATCCGCGGCACCGGCCAACAGCTGCCGTTCCACCAGGAGATCGAGCTCTCGCCCGCGCCGCGGTACGCGCACCAGGTCAACGAGATCGAACTGACCTTCCTGGCCGGTCCGGACGGTCTGGAGGTCGTCCTGGAGGCGGACAAGCGGGGCGGGCTCTTCTCCGGGGGCGGGGGCGGGGGCGGGGGCGGCGTCGGCCGGTTCACCGTGAGCCGTCACGAGGTCCAGGGACGCGACTGGAACACGGAGGTCGACGCCTGGATCCGCTCGCTCGCCGAAGCCCGCGCCGCGTACGGCGGCCACGTGGCGTACGGCCACGGCGACGGATACGGCGACGGCCACGGTCACGAGCACCGTTCCGGGCCCGGCATGGGCACGGTCGTCACCGCCGGGGCGGCAGGGCCGGCCGTAGGTGTCGTGGGCGGGATGGTGGCAGCCGAAGTCGTGGACGAGGTGGGCGACTTCTTCGAGGGCGACGAGGAGGAAGAGGGCGGCGAGGACTGAGCCCGACGGGCGCCCCACCCGCCCGGCGGAAGTCGGCGTGGCAGGGCCGAGGCGCCCCGCCATCGCCTACTACAGTGCTGTAGATTCGGCTTGGCGGTCCCGGGACACCGTGGACCGCCTGGCACAGCCAAGCCGGTCGGTCAGGGGAGAGCACAGACGTCATGTTCGGTATCAGCGAGATCGCGATCTTCCTCGTCATCGTCATCCTGATCTTCGGCGCCAGGAAACTCCCCGAACTCGCCCGCTCCATGGGCAAGTCGGCCCGGATCCTGAAGAGCGAGGCCCGGGCCATGAAGGCGGACGGCTCCTCCGGCATACCCGCCGGCCCGACGCGACCGGGGGTGGGCAACCCCCGTGTCATCCGGGGTACCGCCACGGAGAAGCCCGAGGCGCGCTGAGGTCCGGGCACCAGCCCCGCCCTCCCGGCGCCTCACCCGTCCGGGCGCACCACCGCGCAGCGCGTCCACCGCGCCCGGGAGGCGCTCGCCCGGCGGCACCCGGTACCCCGCCCCACGCCCCCCGACAAGCGGAACGCTCCGCGGGGGGACACCGTGGACGAAGGACGTCCGAGCCGGATCGGAGAGGCCATGGAGAGCACGAACGACGACGGTGCGCGGTGCCTGGTGACCGGGGCGACGGGCTACATCGGGGGCCGCCTGGTGCCCGAGCTCCTGGACGCAGGCCACCGGGTGCGCTGCCTCGCGCGCAGCCCGGAGAAGCTGCGGGACCACCCGTGGGCGGGCAGGGCCGAGGTGGTGAAGGGCGATGTGACCGACGCGGAGTCCGTCGCGGCGGCCATGCGGGACATCGACGTGGCCTACTACCTGGTGCACGCCCTGGGCAGCGGGCCGGACTTCGAGGAGACGGACCGCGCGGCGGCCCGGATCTTCGGCGAGCAGGCGAAGGCCGCCGGCATCCGGCGCATCGTGTACCTGGGCGGGCTCACCCCCGCCGACGTCCCCGAACGGGAGCTGTCGCCGCACCTCCGCTCGCGGGCCGAGGTCGGCCGTATCCTGCTCGATTCGGGTGTGCCGACGACCGCGCTGCGTGCGGCGGTCATCATCGGTTCCGGTTCGGCGTCGTTCGAGATGCTGCGCTACCTCACCGAGCGGCTGCCGGTCATGGTCACCCCGAGCTGGGTGTCGACACGGATCCAGCCGATCGCGGTCCGGGACGTGCTGCGCTATCTGGTGGGCAGCGCGCACATGCCCGCGGACGTGAACCGCGCCTTCGACATCGGCGGCCCCGACATCCTCACCTACCGGGACATGATGCAGGAGTACGCCCGGGTGGCGAAACTGCCGAAGCGACTGATCCTGCCGGTGCCGATGCTGAGTCCCGGGCTGTCCAGTCACTGGGTCGGCCTGATCACCCCGGTGCCCGCGTCGATCGCCCGCCCGCTCGCGGAGTCCCTGCGTTACGAGGTGGTGTGCCACGAGCACGACATCGCCGGCCATGTCCCGGACGGGCCCGGGCAGCCCTTCTCCTCCGGCACCGCCCTCAACCTCGCTCTGCGGAGGGTGCGCGAGGCGAAGGTGACGACACGGTGGTCCTCCGCCTCCATCCCCGGTATCCCGAGCGATCCGCTCCCCACCGACCCCGACTGGGCGGGCGGCAGCCTGTACACGGATGTGCGCGAGCTCGACGTGGACGCCTCGCCGGACGCCCTGTGGCGGGTCATCGAGGGAATCGGCGGTGAGAACGGCTGGTACTCGCTCCCGTGGGCCTGGGCGGTCAGGGGGTGGCTGGACCGGCTGGTCGGCGGAGTGGGTCTGCGGCGTGGCCGGCGCGACGCCCAACGGCTGCGGGTCGGCGACTCGTTGGACTTCTGGCGGGTCGAGGAGATCGAGCCCGGCCGGCTGCTGCGGCTGCGCGCCGAGATGAGGCTGCCGGGCCTGGCCTGGCTGGAGATCTACGCGGAGAAGGGCGCCGACGGCCGGTCGCACTACCGGCAGCGCGCCGTCTTCCACCCGGCCGGTCTGCTGGGCCACGCGTACTGGTGGAGCGTGTCGCCGTTCCACGCGTTCGTCTTCGGCGGGATGGCGCGCAACATCGCCCGCGCTGCGGGCCGGGGCGCGGCCGGTGGTGCCGTATGACCGTCTCCGTCGTCCTGTTCACCTCCGACCTGCGCCTGCACGACCATCCGCCGCTGCGCTCGGCCCTGGCGTCGGCGGACGAGGTGGTTCCCCTGTTCGTCGTGGACGACGCCATCGGGGACGCCGGTTTCGGTGCTCCCAACCGGTGCGCGTTCCTCGCCGACTGTCTCCGGGACCTGGACTCGGGGCTCCGCGAGCGCGGGGGGCGCCTGGTGATCCGCCGGGGGGACGTGGCGGCGGAGGTCCGCCGGATCGTCTCCGAGACCGGCGCGGGTGACGTACACATGGCTGCGGGCGTCAGCGGATACGCCCGGCGGCGCGAGGAGAGGCTGCACGGGGCGCTGGCGGACGTGGGCTGCCGGCTGCGTGTGCACGAGGCGGTGATCACCGTTGTCCCGCCCGGCGCGGTGACCCCTTCGGGTGCGGGCAGGGACCACTTCTCCGTGTTCACGCCGTACTTCCGCCGCTGGTCCGAGGCGCAGCCGCGCGCCCCCTTCGACGCGCCGCGCACCGTGCGCGTCCCGGCCGGGCCCGGGTCCGTGGACCCGCCCTCGCGGGCCGGGATCCCGGGGGTTTCCCCCGGGCTTCCCGAGGGCGGGGAGATCCAGGGCCGCCGGAGCCTCGCCGCCTGGCACCGGCACGGTCTCGGGCGGTACGAGGAGCGTCACGACGATCTGGCGGGCGACGCCACCTCGCGCCTCTCGCCGCATCTGCACTTCGGCACGCTGTCCCCCACCGAGCTGGTCCACCGGGCACGTGCCGCGGGCGGTCCGGGTGCGGAGGCCTTCGTACGGCAGCTGTGCTGGCGGGAGTTCCACCACCAGGTCCTGGCCGCCCGCCCTTCGGCCGCCCGCTCCGACTACCGGTCGCGGCACGACCGTTGGCGCACGGAGGAGTCGGCGGCCGAGGACATCGCGGCGTGGCAGGAGGGCCGGACCGGCTATCCGCTGGTCGATGCCGCCATGCGCCAGTTGCTGCACGAGGGCTGGATGCACAACCGGGGGCGGCTGCTGGCCTCCAGCTTCCTCGTCAAGACGCTGTACGTGGACTGGCGCGTCGGTGCGCGGCACTTCCTGGACCTGCTGGTGGACGGGGACATCGCCAACAACCAGCTCAACTGGCAGTGGATGGCGGGGACGGGCACGGACAGCCGGCCGAACCGGGTGCTGAACCCGGTGCTGCAGGCGAAGCGTTACGACCCGGACGGCGCGTACGTACGCCGCTGGGTTCCCGAGCTGGCGGGGATCGACGGCGGTGCGGTCCACGAGCCGTGGAGACTACGGGCCGAGGAGCGCGCCCGGTACGCCTACCCGGAGCCCGTGGTCGGTCTCGCCGAAGGTCTGGCACGGTTCAGGGAGGCACGCGGCCTCGACTGAACCGGGCCGGTGGGAGCGGCGGCCCGAGTGGGCGGTCAGACCTTGCGCCAGCGGGCGTTGGCCCAGGAGAAGACGCCGAAGGCGCCCAGGCCGAGCGCGACCAGGACGAGCAGCCAGGGGCCCGCCGGGGTGTCGGTGAAGGACCGCAGGGTGTCGTCCATGCCCTTGGCCCGGCCGGGTTCGTGCCGGACGGCCGCGGCGATCGCGAAGCCACCGGCCGTCGCGAAGACGATGCCGCGGACGCCGCCGCCGAACACGCCGGTGAAGTCGACGGCCCGACGGACCCGCTTCGTCATCTCGGACATCTTCAGGTGCTTGTGGTAGGCGCGCGTCACGGCCCGGAAGGCGATCCAGAGCCCCGCGCCGACGACGGCCGCGCCGACGATCCCGACGATCCACTGACCGCCGGTCCACTGGAGGGCCTTCGCCGTGACGTCGTCGGTCTGCCGGTCGCTCGATCCGCTGCCGCTGCCCTGGCCACCGGCGGCGTAGGAGAGCACGGAGTACGACACGAAGCCGTAGAAGAGGGAGCGGCCGGCGGCCATGGCCCGCTTGCCCGGCTTGTCGCCGTCGGGGCCGGCCTGGCCGAACAGCGCCTCGGACAGACGCCACAGGGCCATACCCGCGAGGGCCACGCCGAGCGCCCACAACAGGACGACCCCGAAGGGCTGCCCGGCGATCTCGGCGACGACACCGCCCCGGTCGGCCTGCTGCCCGCCGCTCCCGGAGAACGCGATGCGCAGCGCGAGCACTCCGACCAGGAGGTAGATCACCCCGCGCGCCACGAATCCGGCACGGGCACCCGCGGCCACGGCCGTGCTGTTCGCCGCCCGTCTGGCAGTACCACGTCCACCTGTCGACAACACGTTCGTATTCATGAACGGTCAGTTGCCCCCGAAAGGGCGATCAATGCCCCCGGGGGCCAGGCGCCGCCCTACTCCTCGTCCTCGACCGTCGCCCGCACCTGTCCCCTGGCGCGTCGGCCCACGACCGCGGCGGCGCCCAGGGCGCTTGCGGCGAAGGCGACGGCGAGCGTCCAGGGCCTGTCGAGTACGTGGCCGGTGGCGTGGTCCAGCGAGTAGCGTCCGGCACCCGTCAGACCGATCGCGGCGGCGGTGAAGCCGAGGAACGCCGGGTACTCGTAGCCGCCGCCCATCGCGAAGAATCCGGCGGGCGCGTGGACGGCGACGGCGCCGGCCATCGTGCCGGCCGCGGCGGCTCCGGCCGCCGGGGTGGCGAGGCCGAGGGCCAGCAGGACCCCACCGCCCGCCTCGCCGAGGCCGGCGGCCACGGCGCTGTACTTCGGCGGGTGGAAGCCCATGGCCTCCATTCCCTGGGCGGTGCCCTCGATACCGCCGCCACCGAACCAGCCGGCCAGCTTCTGGCTGCCGTGGGCGGCCAGCACGGCCCCCGTACCGACCCTGAGCACGAGAAGTCCGAGGTCACGCCGGTTGATGCAGGTCATGGGAGTCTCCCGTCGACACCGTACGAGCGGAGGTGCGAAACCGTACGGACCCACTGTCGTCGGGCCCGGGCGGCGGGGTGCGGCGGAGCTGGGCCGTTCGGGTACCGCCCGCGCGGGGACCGCGTCCCGGGCGTCGCCGGGTGCGACGTACATCATTGTGCAACTAGTTGCATAACATGGTTGCGCTCGTCTACAACTGGCACGACGACACTGTGCGAGGAGACCCTGATGAGCCCCTACCCCACCTTGCTGAGCCCGCTCGACCTCGGTTTCACCACCCTCCCCAACCGGGTCCTGATGGGATCGATGCACATCGGTCTGGAGGAGGCCGAGCGCGGCTTCGAGCGGATGGCGGCCTTCTACGCGGCCCGAGCACGGGGCGGGGTGGGCCTGATGGTCACCGGCGGGATCGCGCCCAGCGAGCGGGCCGGTTCCTTCATCGGCGGCGCCAAGATGACGACGGAGGCGGAGGCCGAGCAGCACCGGGTGGTCACCGACGCCGTGCACGCGGCGGGCGGCCGGATCGCGATGCAGATCCTGCACTTCGGGCGCTACGCGCACCACCCGGAGCTGGTCGCGCCCAGCGCGCTCAAGGCCCCGATCAGCGCGTTCACCCCGCACGCCCTCACCGACGACGAGGTCGAGGAGACCATCGAGGACTTCGTGCGGGCCGCCGCGCTGGCGCAGCGCGCGGGCTACGACGGTGTCGAGATCATGGGCTCCGAGGGCTATCTGATCAACGAGTTCGTCGTCGCCGCGACCAACCACCGCGACGACCGCTGGGGCGGCAGCTACGAGAACCGCATCCGCTTCCCCGTCGAGATCGTGCGCCGGGTCCGTGAGCGGGTCGGCAGCGACTTCATCCTGATCTACCGGCTCTCCATGCTGGACCTGGTGCCCGGCGGTTCCACGCTGGAGGAGGTCGTGCGGCTCGCCCGCGAGGTCGAGGCGGCCGGCGCGACGATCATCAACACCGGCATCGGCTGGCACGAGGCCCGCATCCCCACCATCGCGACCTCGGTGCCGCGCGGCGCCTTCACCTGGGTGACCGAGAAGGTGCGGGGTGCCGTCTCCGTACCGCTGGTGACCAGCAACCGCATCAACACCCCGGAACTGGCCGAGGAGGTCCTCGCCTCCGGCCGTGCGGACATGGTGTCGATGGCGCGGCCCTTCCTCGCCGACCCGGACTTCGTCGCCAAGGCGGCCGAGGGGCGTGCCGACGCGATCAACACCTGCATCGGCTGCAACCAGGCCTGCCTGGACCACATCTTCAACCTGCAGATCACCTCCTGCCTGGTGAATCCGCGCGCCTGCCACGAGACCGAGCTGGTGCTCTCGCCGACCCGTAACCGCAAGCGCGTCGCCGTGGTGGGTGCCGGTCCCGCCGGTCTGGCCTGCGCGGTCACCGCTGCCGAGCGCGGGCACGCGGTGACACTGTTCGACGCGGCCGACGAGGTCGGCGGCCAGCTCAACGTGGCTCGCAGGGTCCCCGGCAAGGAGGAGTTCGACGAGACGCTGCGCTACTTCCGCACGCGGCTGGCCGAGGAGGGTGTCGAGCTGCGGCTCGCCACCCGTGCCACCTCCGCCGCCCTGGACGGCTTCGACGAGATCGTCCTGGCGACCGGCGTCGAGCCCCGCTCCCCCGCGATCCCCGGCGTCGAGCACCCCAGTGTGGTCAGCTACCTGGACGTCCTGCGCGACGGCGCGACGGTCGGCGACCGGGTCGCGATCGTCGGGGCCGGCGGCATCGGCTTCGACGTCGCCGAGTTCCTGACCGACGGCGGTGACTCCGCGAGCCTGGACCCGGAGGTGTTCTTCCGGCAGTGGGGCGTGGACACCGACTACGCGGAGCGGGGCGGACTGCGCGCCCCGGAGCGTCCGAAGACCTCCCGCAAGGTGCATCTGATCCAGCGCAAGGCGAGCAAGGTCGGGGCCGGGCTCGGCAGGACCACGGGCTGGATCCACCGGACCGAGCTGCGCCACCGCGGCGTGAACATGATCGCCGGCGCGTCCTACGACCTGATCGACGACGCGGGCCTGCACCTCACGGTCGACGGCGAGCAGCACCTGCTTCCGGTCGACACCGTGGTCCTGTGCGCGGGCCAGGAGCCGCGCCGTGAGCTGTACGAGGAGCTGCGCGCGGCGGGCCGCCCGGTGCACCTGATCGGTGGCGCCGACGTGGCCGCCGAGCTGGACGCCAAGCGCGCGATCCGCCAGGGCACGGAGCTCGCCGCCGGGCTGTGACCTCCCCGGCCGGGCCCGGTGTTCTCCGCGGCCCGGCCCGCCCGGGCCGTCCTTAGGATGCACTCCATGTCACTCCCGCACGCGATCCTCACCGCCCTGCTCGAGAAGCCGTCGTCGGGGCTGGAGCTGACCCGCAGGTTCGACCGGTCGATCGGCTACTTCTGGCCGTCCACGCACCAGCAGATCTACCGCGAGCTGGGAAAGCTCGAACAGGCCGGTCACATCCGGGTGCTGCCCGCCGCGCAGCCGGCCCGCGGGCAGAAGAAGGAGTACGAGGTGCTGCCCGCCGGCCGCGAGGAGCTGGCGGCCTGGGTGGCGCTCGCCGAGGACCCGCGGCCCGTCCGTGATCCGCTGCTGCTGCGGATGCGGGCGGCGGCGGTGGTCGGGGCGCCCGGCCTGAGCGCGGAACTGCACCGGCACCTCGCGCTGCACCGGCACCTCGCGCTGCACCGGCGGCAGCTGGAGGAGTACCTGGAGATCGAGGAGCGCGACTTCCCGCCGGAGCGGACCGCGGACCAGGACCGGCTGCGGCATCTGGTACTGCGCGGGGGCATCGACCTGGAGACGTTCTGGACGGGTTGGCTGACCCGGGCGATCGACGACCTGGACGGGACCGGACGCGCCAGGGACCGGCGCGGAACCGGACCCGGCCAGGGTCCAGCACGGGACCGGAAGCGCCAGGGACCGGTGCGAAGCGCGGAACCGGACGGCGGGTGCGACCAGTGTGGAGCCGGCCCCGCCTAAGGCCCGCCGACCGGCTCCCTGACCCCTTCCGGCCGGGGCGTGCGCCGGCGCAGAGCCCGCGGGCTGCCGATGACGACGCGCGACGGCGCACTCGCGGCGCCGGCGGCGCTCGGCGCGGCGGCGGCCTCGGGAACGGTTCGCGCCTGCGCGCGGCTGAGCAGGACGACGCCCCGGACGGCGGCCCCCGCACCGAGGAGCACCGGGACCAGGCCGGCCGGCCCGCCCTGGAATCCTTCGCCGAGCAGGGCCAGGCCGATCGCTGCGGCGGCGACCGGGTTGGCGAGGGTGACCACCGCGAGCGGCGCGCCGAGGCCGCCGCGGTACGCGGTCTGGGACAGCAGCAGTCCGCCCATGGCGAAGGCGGAGACGAGCAGCGCCACCGTCACCAGCCGCCAGCTGAACAGCGGCCCGTCCTGGTCGGTGGCGGCGACGGTGAGGGTCTGGGTCAGCGCGGAGGCCACGCCCGAGGTGATGCCGGACGCCGCGGCGTGCCGGAGCCCGGGGCGTGCGCCGGGGCGGCCGAGTACGGCGACGAGAGCCATGGTCACGCCGCCGACGCCGAGCACCTCCGCCAGGGTCAGCGTGTCGCGCGGCGCGCTGCCGCCGACGGCGGTCAGCAGGGCGCCGAGGCCGAGCAGGGTGAGCAGCGTGCCGCGCCATTCCGTGCGGCTGACCGGGCGCCCCGCGGCGCGGGCGCCGAGCGGGACGGCCAGGACGAGGGTGAGCGCGCCGAGCGGCTGGACCAGGGTGAGCGGTCCGTACTTCAGCGCGGCGACGTGCAGCAGCGCCCCGCCCGCGTTCAGCCCGACCGCCGACCACCAGGCGCCACTGGCCAGCAGGCGCAGCGGCCCGCTGGACGGTGCGGTGCGGCCGGCCAGCCGGGACTGCGCCACCGCGGCGGCCGCGTAGGCGCCGGCGGAGACGAAGGACAGCGCGACGGCTGTCAGCGTGGCGTTCATCGCCGGGCTCCGGACCGTGCGTACGCGGGGGCCGCGTAGACCGGGGCGGACGGCCACGGCAGGGGCGCGCGGACCGGCGCGGGGCGGGGAAGCCTGAGTGCGGCGAAGGCGACGCCGAGCAGCGCCGAGACCACGAGCGCGTCGAGCCAGTAGTGGTTGGCCGTGCCGACGATGACGAGGAGGGTGACGAGCGGGTGCAGCAGCCAGAGCCAGCGCAAGCGGGAACGGGTGGCGGCGATGAGCCCGATCGCGACCACGAGGGCCCAGCCGAAGTGCAGCGAGGGCATGGCCGCGAACTGGTTCGCCATGGAGTCGGTGGCGGGCGTGTTCCCGTACACCGTCGGGCCGTACACCTGCCCGGTGTCGACGAGTCCCGCCGGGGGCAGCATCCTCGGTGGGGCGAGGGGGAAGACCAGGTGCAGGGCGAGCGCGGCCCCGGTGAGGACGGCGAGGATCCGCCGCGACCAGACGTAGTGGCGGGGGCGCCGCAGGTACAGCCAGACCAGGAACAGCACGGTGGCCGGGAAGTGCACGGTCGCGTAGTAGGTGTTCGCCGCCTGGACGAGCGTCTGGCTGTGCAGCAGCACGCTCTGCACGGCCCCCTCACCGGGAAGGCGCAGGGTTCGTTCGAGGTCCCAGACGTGTCCGGCGTTGCGGAAGGCCTCCTCCACGTGGCCGTTCGCGGCCTGCCGGCCGAGTTTGTAGACGAGGAAGAGTCCGACGACGAGAAGGAGCTCGCGGACGAGGGGAGGCCGGGCAGGGATTGCCGGCTCCCGGTCCACGGACTCTCTACGGGTGCGTATCACCCCCGTGCCTCCTGTCTGGCGAACTGTGTGCCGAAGCTCTGTCGTGGCGGCGGGAACGAGTCCGTGCCGTATCGATACGCCAGTGTACCGATACGCGAACGTATCGGTACACGCGCGTATCGGTACACTGGCGTATCGAGGGTCCTCGTCGCAGATTCCGCAGAGAGGGAAGCAGATGTCGTCGCCCGATACCGCACCGGAGTCAGCACTGGCGTCACGCCGGTCGAAGATCACACCGGAGCGGGCACAGGAGCTCTACACGGCCGTGCTGGACCTGCTCAGGGAGAGCGGCTACGAGTCGCTGACCATGGAGGGCGTCGCCTCCCGCACCCGGTGCGGGAAGTCGACCCTCTACCGGCAGTGGGGCTCGAAGCCGGAGCTGGTCGTCGCCGCCCTGCACGGCACCCGCCGGACCCTGCTCTCGAACATCGACACCGGCAGCCTGAGCGGAGACCTGCACCAGGCCGCCAGGGCCATCGACGAGGTCTCCACCGGCGACACCACCCTCATGCACGCGCTCGGCCACGCGGCGCTCCAGAGCCCCGAGCTGCTGTGCGCCCTGCGCGAGACGCTGATCGCCCCGTCGATCGCGGCGATCGACGCGATGCTCGGGCGCGCGGTCGAGCGCGGCGAGATCGCGGCGGACAACCCCGCGGCGCCGTACGTCTCGGCCCAGTTGCTGGGCATCATGCGCGCCCGGCCCCTGCTGGAGGGACGGTACGCGGACGACACGTTCCTCACCGGCTTCATCGAGAGCTCCGTGCTTCCCGCGCTCGGGCTACCGCCGACCCCAACGGGGACCTTACTTCGGTGGCCCGTCCCCCCTGGGTTGTCGGGGGGCCGGCGGCCCCGAACGGTGGGGCGGGGGAGGGCCCACACCGGCCGGGCGGGGGGTTCCCCGGCAACCCGCGGCCCGGCCGCACGTAGTCCCGAACCCTCCCTTTTCATCCTCTTGACGATATTCACTCGACCCCTTATCGTCGAGTTGACGAGAAAGAGGGGGTCCTGACATGGCCGACATCACCAGGCGCTTCGGCTGGCGGCACCTGCGCTCCGCGCCCACGGCCCACATCCGCCACCACAAGCGCGGACAGCTCGCCCATGACGGCCCCGGGCTCAGCTTCTGGTACCGGTCGCTGTCCGCCGCGCTCTCCGAAGTGCCGGTGAACGACCGCGAGCTGGCGATGGCCTTCCACGCCCGCACGGGCGACTTCCAGGACGTCACCGTCCAGGCGACCGTCACGTACCGGATCAGCGACCCCGCCGAGGCGGCGGCCCGGCTCGACTTCTCGGTGGACCCCGACACCGGGGTCTGGCGGAGCGCGCCGCTGGAACAGATCGCCACCCTGCTCACCGAGACCGCCCAGCAGCACGCCCTGGACGTCCTGGCCCGCACCCCGCTCGCCGTCGCCCTCGTGGACGGGGTCGCCTCGGTACGCGAACGCGTCGCCACCGGCCTCGCGGCCGAACCCCGGCTGCCCGCGACCGGAATCGACGTCGTGGCGGTACGCGTCGTCGCCATCCGCCCGGAAGCGGAGGTGGAGCGAGCGCTGCGCACACCGGCCAGGGAGCAGATCCAGCAGGAGGCCGACCGGGCGACGTACGAACGCAGGGCCGTCGCCGTCGAGCGCGAGCGCGCCATCGCCGAGAACGAGCTCGCCAGTCAGATCGAACTGGCCCGCCGCGAGGAGCAGTTGGTGGACCAGCGCGGCACCAATGCCCGCCGCGAGGCCGAGGAGAAGTCCGCGGCCGACGGGGTGCGCACGGAGGCCGAGGCGGCCCGCAAGGTGCGGCTCGCCCACGCCGAGGCCCAGGCCGCACGGGAGATCGGCGCCGCCCGCGCCGAGGCCCAGGCGGCCTGGCTCCAGGCGCACGCCGAGGTGGACCCGACGACGCTGCACGCCCTGGCCGCGACCCGGCTGGCGGAGAACCTGCCCCGCATCGACAGCCTCACCCTCTCCCCCGACGTGCTCACCGGCCTGCTCGCCCGGCTCGGCGGCCCGGGTCCGCAGGAGCGGGCGTGAGCCTGGCCCCGCGTGCGGTCCTCGTGCACCGCACCACCGAGTACGAGGAGTTGCTCGCCCGGCACGGGACGCACGGCCAGGCGGCGTTCTTCCTCTCCACCCGCGGCCGGTCCGTCGACGAGGTGGCCGCGCGCCATCACCGCATGCGGCAGGCACTCACCGAGGTGGCCGCCGCGGTGCCCCTGCAGTGGCGCCGGTCACGGGTGGAGCGCGCGGATCTCGACCGTTTCCTCTTCGGTCCCGAGGACGTGGTGATCGTGGTCGGACAGGACGGTCTGGTCGCCAACGCGGCCAAGTACCTGTCCGGCCAGCCGGTGGTGGGCATCGACACCGACCCCGGCCGCAACCCCGGGGTCCTGGTACGCCATCGCGCGTCCGACGCGGCGGCTCTGTGCCGGGCCGCCGTCGCACCCGGCGACCGGGTGGACGCGCTCACCATGGTGGAGGCCGTCGCCGACGACACCCAGCGGCTGCTCGCCCTCAACGAGATCTTCTCCGGACCGCCCGGCCACCAGACCGCGCGCTACCGCATCGGCCCGGACGGCTCCCCGTCCGCCGGGGAGTCCCAGGCGTCCTCGGGCGTGCTGGTCGGCACCGGTACGGGTGCGACGGGCTGGCTGCGTTCCCTCTGGACCGAACGCGGCAGCGGGCTGCGGCTGCCGGGCCCGTCCGACCATCGGCTGCTCTGGTTCGTGCGCGAGGCATGGCCGTCGCCCGCGACCGGTACGTCACTGGTCGAGGGCGAACTGGGGCGGGGCGAAGGGCTGTCGCTCACGGTCGAGTCGGACCGCATCGTGGTGTTCGGCGACGGGATGGAGTCGGACTCCCTCGAACTGACCTGGGGTCAGACGGTCCGGTTCGGCATCGCGCCCGCGACGCTGAACCTGGTGGGGTGAGCCTCGGACACGGCCCCGGTGCAGCCCTCTAGGATCGGGCCATGACCAGGACCGACCGCGCCCACCGGGTGGTCGCGGCACCACCGGCGACCGTCTACGGCGCCCTCCTCGACCGGGCGGCGCTGGAGGCCTGGCTGCCGCCGGACGGCATGCGCGGGCGGATCGAGCGGTGGGACCCGCGCCCCGGTGGCGGGTTCCGGATGGTCCTCACCTACCTCGACCCCACCGACACCCCGGGCAAGACCTCCGACGCGACGGATGTGGTCGACGTCGGGTTCACCGACCTGTCGCCACCGGAGCGCGTGGTGCAGCGGGCCGTCTTCGAGGCCGACGACCCGTCGTACGCGGGCACCATGACGATGACCTGGCAGCTGGCCGCCGCCGGTGACGGAACCGAGGTCACGGTCACGGCCACGGACGTGCCGCCCGGCATCTCGCGGGCGGACCACGAGGCCGGGATCGCCTCGTCGCTGGCCAATCTGGCCTCGTACGTGGAAGCGGTCGGCTGACGGGGGGCGGCGGCGCCTTGTGGACCGATGAGTTTCCGGGCGGCACGATGTCTCAGGGAGAGGACGGACACGTCCCTTCCCGAGAGAGAGAGTGCGCGATGAGACTGGTACTGCAGGAGTTCCTGTCGCTGGACGGCGTCAGCCAGGGCCCGGGGTCCCCGGACGAGGACACGAGTGACGGGTTCACCCGGGGCGGCTGGTTCGTGCCGCACCTGGACGAGGAGTTCGAACGGCAGGCCGGCACCTGGCTCGCCTCGGCGGACGCGTTCCTGTTCGGCCGCCGTACCTACCTGAACTTCGCACGGGACTGGCCGAAGATGACCGAGCACCCGTTCGCCGGCATCCTGAACGGCCTGCCGAAGTACGTCGCCTCCCACAGCCTGACCGAGGCCGGGTGGGACCCGACCACGATCCTGTCCGGCGACGTCCCGGCCCAGGTCGCCGCACTGAAGCGGCAGCCCGGCCGCGAGCTGCAGATCCACGGCAGCGCCCGGCTGGGCCGGTCCCTGCTGGCCGCCGGACTGGTCGACGAACTCCGCCTCGCGATCGCCCCGGTGGTCGTCGGAACGGGCCGCCGGCTGTTCCCGGACGGCGGCGCCCCGGCCGGCCTGGAACTCATGAGCAACGGGACGACGTCGGGCGGACTGGCGATCCAGGTCTACAGGTCGACAGGCCTGCCGGAGTACGGGACGTACGGGGCCGGGGCCTGAGGGCTGTCCCGTGGACGACCACCCGCGGAGATCACGGAGAATGGGGTGCGGCGCCCCGCCGGGCGCGGCACCCCCTCCGACACGCACCAGGAGCAGAAGGCATGGCAGCCGACTCCGTGAACACCCCCACGCGCAACACTCTGCCGCCGAAGGCGCAGGCGGGTTTCGGGGTGGGGGTCGTCGTGCGGGACCGGGAGGGCAGGATCCTGCTCGGCAGGCACCGGGACGGGACCTGGGAACTGCCCGGCGGGAAGGTCGACCCGACGCACGAGTCGGTGGCCGCCGCCGCCGCGCGCGAACTGCGCGAGGAGACCGGGCTGACCGTGGCCGCGGAGGCCGTGACGGTCTTCGCGATGGTGCACGACGTGGTGGCCGGCGTCAACCGGATCAGCATGGGCGCGCTGGTGGGCGTGGAGTCGGGCACGGCCGAGGTGACCGAGCCGCATCTCATCAGCGCCTGGCACTGGACGGTACCCGAGGCACTGCCGGGCCCCCTGTTCGATCCGTCGGCGCAGATCCTCGCCGTGTGGCGCCCGGACCTCGGCATCGCGCACCCGCCGGCTCATCACCTGCCGATCGGGCCCCGCACCCCGGGCTCGTAGGCACGTCCGACTCCGCTACGGATGCGGGGAGACGGGACCGGATGTACGAATAAGGGACGATTCGTACGAACGGAGTAGGCCCGTGGACGACTATCCGCTCCTCAACGTCTTCCTGACCATGATGTACCTGTTCCTCTGGGTGATGTGGTTCTTCCTGCTCTTCAAGGTGATCACGGACATCTTCCGGGACCACTCGATGGGCGGATGGGCCAAGGCCGGGTGGCTGGTCTTCGTCATCGTGCTGCCCTACCTGGGCGTCCTGGTCTACCTGATCGCCCGCGGCCGGGGCATGAGCCGACGGGACGTCAAGCAGGCCGAGGACCAGGAGGCGGCCTTCCGGCAGTACGTGCGGCAGGCGGCCGGGCCCGAGGGCGGTGGCGGCAAGGGCGGCAGCCATGTGGACGATCTGGCGAAGCTCGCCGAGCTGAAGGACAAGGGCCACCTCGACCAGGCCGAGTACGAGAAGGCCAAGGCGAAGCTGCTGGTCTGACCGCGGCCCGCTCCCCCGTGACGTGCCGCGCCCCTGCCGCGCGGCACGTCACGTCGTCGTGAGCCGGCGGCTCCTCGGCACCACGACCGGTGAGCCGTCACCGGGTGCGCGGAGGATGTCCGCGTCCACGGCGTAGAGCTCCTTCACCAGCACCCCGTCGACGGTGTCGGCGGGGACGCCCCGGCGACGATCCGCCCGGCCTTCATCGCGACGAGGGTGTCGGCGTACCGGGCTGCGGCGGCGAGGTCGTGCTGGACCATGACGACGGTCCGTCCGGTGGCGGCGACCTCGCGGACGAGTTCCAGGACCTCCACCGCGTGGCCGAGGTCGAGGGCGCCGGTGGGTTCGTCGAGCAGGACGACGGGGGTGTCCTGGGCGAGGACCATGGCCGGCCAGCAGCGCTGGCGCTGGCCGCCCGGACAGCCTGTCGAGGCGTTCGGCGGCCAGGTCCGCGGTGCCGGTGGCTTCGAGCGCCTCGCGTACGGCGTTCTCGTCCTCCCACGACCACTGGCGTAGCAGTCCCTGCCGGGGGTGGCGGCCGTGGCGGACGAGTCCGGCGACGGTGACGCGGGGGCGCGTGGCGACTGGGGCAGCAGGGCGACGCGTCGGGCGGTCGGGCGGTCGGGCGGCGGCCGAGTTCCCGGATGTCGGCTCCGGCGACGCGGACGGCGCCGGAGTCGGGCCGGTGCAGGCGGGCGACCGCGCGCAGCAGGGTCGACTTCCCGCAGCCGTTGGGGCCGACGATCGCGACGACCTGGCCCGCGGGGACGGTGAGGTCGATGTTCTCGACGCCGGGGCGGCCGGGGTAGCCGGCTCGCAGTCCGCGGATGTCGAGCCCGGGGGCGTTCCCGTCGGCCGGGTCGGTCGCCGCGGCTTCGGTTGTCGCGGTCATGGATGTGTCACGCCTTTCCGGTGGCACGGTCCGGGCGGAGCAGGACCCAGAGCAGGAGGAGGCCCAGCGCGTCTAAGGCGTCTCCGAAGAGTTCGCGAAGGTCTACTTCCCGGACAGCTGACGAGGGCGCCACGCCCGACGACGAAGCCGGGCCCCGCATCACGCCACGGGGCGTTCGCCCGGTCGGACTTGCACGGCGGTTCGGCAAGGATGATGAACCGCCGTGCAAGAGGACTGCACCTCCTTGACTGCCCGGGTGCGAGAATTCAGCGAAGTCGGAAACTCGCGTCCCACCGGTCGAGCGCGCCCGGCACCGGCTCGCTGTACAGGACGGAGAAGCGGTGTCGCAGATAGCGGCCGGGGAAGTTGTACGACTCGAAGGACACCAGCGAGGCGCCGGCCAGGCCCTGCCGACGGTGCCAGGTCGCATCCGCCCGGTACTGCGTCGTCCCGGCCGTCGGATCGAGCCAGACCTCGCCGTGGCGGTGCCGCAGATAGTGGCCGGGCCGGTTGACCGACTCGAGCGAGACGGCGGCCCGGTCTGCGAGGCCGGGTACGACCTTCCACTGACTGTCCTGGAACGGGGCCACGTTGGCGTCGATCCGCCCGCGGCTCCCTGCATGCCGGACAAACTGGTTCGACTGGTTCGAAGCTTCGAGACCGACGACGTCGGACTGTGCGGATACGTTGTCGAAACGCGCGGCGGCGTTGTGGGCCCGTAGCCCGACGGCTCCGGAAGCGTGACTGCTGTCGTCAACGCTGATCTTCGGGGCCGACATGTCATTGACGTAGACCTTGATCGAGGAGCCGACGGCCTCGACCCTCAGTCGGTACGCCGTGTTCGGCGAGACATCCATCGCTGCCGATGCGAGCTGTGTCCAGTTGTTCGCGGCCTTGCCGAGAAGTACTCGGCCCGATGAACTGATGCCTGCGTAGTACCCCCGGTAGCCGTCCGTACCGGTCGTGGGCTCGACCGCCCGGAAGACGACGCCGGCGTCTCCGCCGCCGGACGTGAGGCTGACATCCGCCTCGTGGACGAGGTCGGAGAAGTCCGTGTCGAGCAAGGACTTCCCGCCCTGGGAGACGCCGACCGCGTACTGTCCGCCCGTCACCGACCACGCGCCGCCGTAGGTCCGCCATCCCAGCGCGTTGCCATCGGCGAAGTTGTCCTTGACGCCCATCCGGATCGGCTGGAGCGTTCCGTCGCTGTTGAAGTGCATGCGGTCGTAGGCGAGGACGCGGTGGTTGCCGTCCGTCTCACTGAGCGGCCGTCTGTGGTAGACGATGTACCAGGTGTCGGTTCCCGGCACGTTGACCACGGTGTGGTGTCCGGAGCCGCGGGCGACGGCGGGATCCTGGGCCAGTACCTTCTGGATCTTCTTGAACGGTCCGGTCGGTGAATCGGACATCGCGTACGACACGGAGTAGTCCGGCCCGGTCCAGCCACCCTCGGACCACATGAAGTAGTACGTGCCGTTCCGCTTGAACATCAACGAGCCCTCGGTGTAGTTCTCCGGGGTGATCTCCTTGTAGGTCGATCCGTCCGCGAACGTGCTCAGGCTGATCATGTCCGGGTCCAGCTTCACGACGTTCGAGTGGTGCCAGCCGCCGTAGTACATGTACGCCTGGCCGTCGTCGTCGATGAATACGTCCTGGTCGATGGGCTGGGCACCGTTGTGGAACCGGGAAATCAGCGGACGTCCGATGGCATCCTTGTACGGGCCCTCGGGCCGGTCGGCGACAGCGACGCCGATGCCGCCCAACTGGGAGTTGTCCTGGACGTCGTTGGCGGCGAAATAGAGGTAGTACTTGCCGTTGCGGGCCACCGGCGCGGGTGCCCACAGCGCGTAACGCGCCCAGGAGACATCGGCGACATCCAGGACCTTGGGATGCTTGGTCCAGTTCACCAGGTCCGTGGACGAGAAGGCATCCATGAACGTCTGCTCGTGGTATCCCCTCGACGTTGTCGGATACACCCAGTACCGGCCGCCGTACACGGCCATGTCCGGGTCCGCGTACCAGCCGTCGACGATCGGGTTGCCGGCCTCCGCCGTAGGCGAGTCGGGGACAGCAGCGACGGCAGCGTGCGCCCGCCGCGTGGAGCCCGTCTCGAGGACGACGGAGAGGCCGACCAGCAGCGCGAGAACCGTTGCGCCGACCACCCAGGTGTGCCTAAGTCTCCTGATCACGACTCTCCTACGGGGTTCGGTGTGCGAATGCGACAGGGGGCGGCATCGGGAGGACGTCCCCACGTCCGGCCGCCCCCGCGCCCTCGAAGGAGTAGCAGGACGAGTCGGAAAGCCCGCGCCGGACCGTGTACGTGGCGTCCTGCTCGGGCTGGGCGCTGCCGCCGGAGCCGACGATCTCGGTGAAGGCCAGGCTGCCGCAGATACCGGTTGGCGTGGTCCCAGGTGGCCACCCGGAGCGACCGCCGCATGTCGGTGGGCGGCAGCAACACACTGCCGTCGTCTCTACTCGAAGAACTTCAGGCTCCAGCCGGTGTCCGTGTTGGGTCCCGGAACATTGGCCCGGCTGTAGGTCGTGCTGCCCCACCAGCTGAACGTGCCCGTGTACCAGTAGCGGTTCGCCCACGAGTACGGCGTTCCCTTGGGAACCGCGTGGAACATCGAGGGGAACCTCGGGCCCGCGGGCGGGCTCGTGTTGATGTCGCCGTCGAGGAGGACGAAGCTGTGGTGGCCGGGACCGTTGACGTGCAGGGTCGGGTCCCACCCGGGCATCATCGTCTCGCGGTTGGAGCCGAAGAGGCATCCGTTGGACTTGTACCAGTCCCACACGTGCGTCGGATCGCCGCCTGCCCGCAGTCGCAGGTCGGCCAGGCAGTACTGGTCGCTCCAGCTGCCGTTGGCGGAGTAGACGACGTGCAACTGACCGTTCGGGTCCTTGATGGCCTCGGGGCTCTCGTTGATGAACGGGTTGCCGACCACCCGTTCCCAGCCCTCCCTCGGCTGCGAGATGACGTACCGTGCACCGGTCGGCCTGGTCGGGTCGCTCATCCGGGCGATGTAGAGGTTCTGCTCGATGTCGGTGTCGCCGGCCCAGCCCGACCAGACGAACCAGCGCTGCCCGTTGAAGGTGAACATGGTGCCGTCGATGGCCCACTTGTCGTCCGGCAGGGCCAGCTTCGTCTCGGCCGTGTAGCCGCTGTCCGGGCTGGCGGAACTGATGACGTACATCCGGTGGGCCGGTCCGCGGCCGGCCGAGAAGTAGATGTAGTAGCGGCCACCGTCCCTGACGATCTCCGGAGCCCAGACCTCACCACGGCCCCGGGTGTCGGACCAGACCTCACGAGCGGACGCCGAGGCAAGAGCGTCCGTCGAAGGAGCTTGCCGTACGGCAATGCCGCCACCGGTCGACTGCACCGACACGTAGGTGCCACCCACCCGTATCACGCTCGGATCCGCTGCCCGGAGGCCGGTCTGGCCCGCCTGGGCGGGCTCGGCGGCGGACAGGGACATCACGGCGGCGAGGACGCCGGACAGCACGAAGGTGGCGGCGGCGGAAAGACAGCGAGAGAGCTTCATGGCCTCGTTCCCTGGTTGGCCTCCGTTTCGATCACAGGCCGACGGAGGGTCGAAGTCGCGATGACACCCATCCGGTGGGACCACATCGGAGGCGAGCACCGCAGGGGCAACTGAGCGAGAGGTACTACACTGCCGCGCCAAGTTTTACATCGATGAAAAGCTCCACCAAGCATCGCCAGCAGTGCTGAACATGTCAACGCTCTGTCCGCCACTTTCGGGGCGAGGCGAACGGCCGCGCCCGCCGGCCCGTACGGTGCCGGGCCGGGACGACGTCAGGCCGCGAACACGTGGTTCACCACGCCGCGTCCAGCCAGGGCCTGCGGCCCGGCCCAGATCGCCGCTGGGGTGTTGCCTGACGTGACGGTGCGTGTAACCGACGACTTCGCGCATGTGCGCCAGGTTCCACCGAAAGCGATCCTGCGGAGTTACGAGTGGATCGCCCTGTCTCCAGGTTCCTGCGGGCGTTTCCTGCGGGCCACCCGATCGCGCATCCGCCGCTCACTCGATCTGTCGCGACCCTCCGCGCGCCCAGCCGTTGCGGGGCGCTTCCGGAGGCGCCGGTCCGCACCGGTGTGGTCCACCCGCATGCACGCGGCCGAGGCGCGGCGCACCACTGATGCTGCTTGTCTGGAGGCCCAGCCATGACCACGTGAGGAGTACCGTCGTGTCGTCGTCACAGCGCACGGACATCTCGTACACCGTTCCAGGGATGAGCACACAGGACAGTGGGCAGATCATCTCCATACTGCAGAAGCGTCTGCACTCGCTCAACGACCTCGCGCTCACGCTCAAGCACATTCACTGGAATGTCGTCGGACCGCACTTCATCGCCGTACACGAAATGATCGACCCACAGGTCGACCAGGTCCGCTCGATGACGGACGACGTGGCCGAGCGGATCTCCACCCTTGGCGGCGAGCCCAACGGAACCCCCGGCGCCCTGGTCGACGAACGCACCTGGAACGACTACTCGATCGGCCGCGCCGAAGCCATCGAGCACCTCGGTGCCCTCGATCTCGTCTACACGTCCGTCATCAAGGACCACCGGGAGGCCATGCAGGCCACCGAGACGAGCGACCCGGTCACCCAGGACATGCTCATCGAACAACTGCGCGGCCTCGAACTCTTCCAGTGGTTCGTCCGCGCCCACCTGGAGTCCAGCGGCGGCGAACTCAGCACGCGCGGCGCCAAGACCGAGAGCACCGCCGCCGGGCAGGCCGCCGACCAGGCCCGCAACCAACCCTGACCAGCGAAGTGACCCACCGGCCCGATGGTCACCAGGTCCGTCGGCTCTCGGCCGCTGTTGATCACCGGCCGAGAACTGCCGAACCCCGTCAACGAACATCTCGGCCACGCAGGGACCACCGCATGGCCCGGCTCGGCGAACCGCGAGCATGCGCAGAGGTAGTGCCCAGTCGCCATCGTCGCCGTCGCCGTCGCAAGAGGATGCCCTCAGCTGACGGAGCCCTTGATGTACTCGTGCAGCGCGTGGCCGGGGCGCAGCACGGGCCCGGCGTCATCCAGGTGGAAGTCACCGAAGCCGATCACGGTGACCGTCTCACCCCGCTTGAGCCCCTCGGCAATCGCACCGGCGTACTCCACCGTGCCGAACAGCGCGTCGATCACCCGCTCCACCTCGTCCGGCGGAAGCCGGCTACCCGCCTCAGCGGTCTTCCGCACGGCGGCTTCGACGAGCGCTGCCTTGTTCATGACACTCCGTAGTTGGGAATCGGCCATCGAGGCCAGGCCGTGACTGAACGCGATTACAGCATCAGATATAGCAGGCAAATACCTCATACTGGCCACCTGAAGCGTGTCGCAGCCGGGACAGTGCCCGGCTGCGAGGCCGATCGCCATGGCGGACGCCGACCGCACCGCACAGGTAACGGCGGCGACCAACAGCGTCGAGGGCGTGGCGTCGGCCGGCGCGGTGTCGGCGTCCGGGCGGCCGGGGGCCGACGAGCCGCTCGTCGTCGACGGGCGCGTACGCGTCGATGCAACCGTGAAAGCGGCGGCGGACAGTGACGCAGCCAAGAAGACCATCGAGCGGCTGCTCGCGAGCGTGCGCGCAGTGTCCGGCGCCGACGCGCGGGGCAGGGCACGGCGCAGCAGTACGACACCCCGCGGACCGTTGCCCGGGATCGTATGGTCATCGTGCGGTGGTGCTCGGCACCGTACTGCTGATCCTGATCCTGCTGACGCGCCGCCACGTTCGCAGCTCTGATGGTGATCCCGCTTGCCTTCCTGTCCCGGATCGCGTCCATGGTGGCCTCCGGTGTTCTGCTCGACGCCCTGGTGATCCGCTCGCTCCTGGTCCCCTCGCTGGTCATCGACATCGGCTCCCGGGGCGTGGTGGCTCAGTGTTCCTGCCCGCGCCGGCTCCGGCCCTGCCGACGGGCCGAAACCGTCCGCGTGACGGCGGCCGGCATGCCGACGGCGTCGCCCGCGCCTACGGTGGGCTGGACGGACGCCGTTACGGGAGAGGACCCGCTCCATGCCGGATACCGAGAGCCCGCTGCACGGACGGACTGCTGTCGTGACCGGAGCGGCACGTGGCTTGGGAGCGGCGATGGCCAGGGATCTGGCCGGCCGGGGCGCGAAGGTGGCGCTGATCGGTCGTGAGGAGAGAACACTGGCCCAGGTCAGGGACTCCCTGCCGGGTACGTGCGAGTGCTGGGAGGTCGACGTCACGGACGACCGGGGCATGGCCCGGGCCGGCGCGGACATCCGCGCGCGGCTCGGACCCCCTTCCGTCGTGGTCGCCAACGCGGGCGTGGCGGCGGGTGGCCCGTTCGCCGAGTCCGATCCCGCGGTCTGGCGTCGGGTGGTCGAGGTGAACCTGATCGGCAGTGCTGTCACCGCCCGGACGTTCCTCGGGGATCTGTTCGATACGTCCGGCTACTTCCTCCAGGTCGCGTCGCTCGCATCCATCGGTGCGGCGCCGATGATGAGCGCGTACTGCGCGTCGAAAGCGGGGGTCGAGTCGTTCGCCCACGCGCTGCAAGCCGAGGTGTCCCACCGGCGCGTGGGCGTCGGGATCGCCTATATCAACTGGACGGACACCGACATGGTCCGCGATGCCGACGAGTACGCGGTGCTGCGAGAGCTCCGTGGCCACATGCCGCCGCCGGCGCGCAAGGTGTACCCCGTCGAGCATGTGGCGGGCCGGCTGGTCACCGCGATCGAACGGCGCCGTGCGTCCGTCTACATGCCTCGCTGGCTGCGGTCGGCCCAACTCGTGCGCGCGGCGATGCCGCCGGTGGTGACTGCGCTCTCACGGCGTGAACTGCCGCGTCTCGCTACCGAGGAACCCTTCGAAGCCACGGGTCTGCTCGGCGCAGGTGGCCGGGCCGACCAGGCCGGCTCCCGCTTCCCGCGTGGCTAGGACCCATCCGGTGGATCAGGCCGGACCGACCTCGCCGACGGGCCGGCACGCTTCGAGCACGCCCGCGGCCGCGACTGAGGAGCGAACACGTCATGCACTGGCTCTTCGGCGACCAGCTCGGTCCCCACTTCCTCACCCCGGGCACGGGCGGCCCGGACCGGGACGCACCGTTGCTGATGATCGAGGCCCGCTCGGTCTTCCGGCGCCGGCGCTTCCACCGGGCCAAGGCTCACCTGGTGCTCTCCGCCATGCGCCACCGGGCAGCCGAACTCGGCGACCGGATGACCTACGTCCGGGCCGACACCTACCAGGAGGGGCTGGCCCGGGCGGCGGGCAGCCGCCCGGTCACCGTCCACCACCCGACCTCGTATGCCGCCGCACGTCTGGTGCACTCCCTGCCGCAGGTCACCACGGGCCCGGCGCGGGGCTTCCTGGTTCCGATGGACGACTTCGCCGCGTGGGCGGACGGGCACGGCGGCACACGGCTGCGCCAGGAGGATTTCTACCGCTGGGTGCGCCGAGGACACGGCCTGCTGATGGACGGCGACGCCCCGGTCGGCGGTCGTTGGAACCTCGACCATGACAACCGGCAGCCGCCGCCACGCGACACCCCCGCTCTGACGGTTTCCGCGCCGTACCGACCGCGGGAGTCCGAGATCGACGACGAGGTCCGCCACGACCTCGACCGCTGGGAGAGAGACGGTGATGTGTCGTTCGTCGGACGGGACGGGCCTCGCCTGTTTCCCGCGACCCGCGTCGAGGCGAGAGCGGCCCTCAAACGCTTCCTCACGCGCCGGCTCGGCACGTTCGGTCCGTATGAGGACGCCATGCTCGCCGCGGACCCGGTCATGAGCCACAGCCTCCTGTCGTCTTCGCTCAATCTCGGCCTGCTCGACCCCGCCGAGTGCGTCGAGCGGGCGGAGGAGGAGTGGCGCGCCGGCCGGGCGCCGCTCAACAGCGTGGAGGGGTTCGTCCGGCAGATCGCCGGCTGGCGGGAATACGTGTGGCAGCTGTACTGGTACTTCGGCGAGGAGTACCGGCGCTCCAACGTCCTGCGGCACACCGCCCCGCTGCCCGGCTGGTGGAACGACCTGGCCGCGGACTCGGTGGAAGCACGCTGTCTGCACACGGTCCTGTCCCAGGTACGGGACACGGGGTGGACCCACCACATCCCCCGGCTGATGATCCTCGGCAGCTACGCCCTCCAGCGCGGCTGGGACCCCGCCGCGGTGACGGACTGGTTCCACCGCTGCTTCGTGGACGCGTACGACTGGGTCATGGTCCCCAACGTCGTCGGCATGTCCCAGTACGCCGACGGCGGCCGGATGACGACCAAGCCCTACACGTCGGGCGGCTCCTACGTGCACCGCATGAGTGACCTGTGCGGACCGTGCCGCTACCGGCCTGGCGAACGGACCGGTGAGCACGCCTGCCCCTACACCGCCGGCTACTGGACGTTCCTCGACCGGCACCGGGAGCGGCTCGGCCACAACCACCGCACCTCCCGGCCGGTTCGGCAGCTGGAGCGGCTCACCGACCTTTCCGAGATGCGCCGGCAGGAGCGGGCTCGAGGTGACACGCCGCCCTGACACCGCCTGGCACTCCGAGTCGCCGC
Source organism: Streptomyces sp. NPDC058637 (assembly GCF_042717325.1). Classification (NCBI taxonomy): domain Bacteria; kingdom Bacillati; phylum Actinomycetota; class Actinomycetes; order Kitasatosporales; family Streptomycetaceae; genus Streptomyces; species Streptomyces sp. NPDC058637. The sequence continues at coordinate 51,125 of NZ_JBHXRD010000023.1, forward strand.
ACCGGATAGCCCTGGTCGTGCTCCTTACGGACCCGGCCTTCCGTGAGGTGATCACCGCACCCCGGGCCCGTCTCGTCGTCACCACGCCGCGGGGCGAGGTACGCGGGCGGCAGCAGTCCGGGTGACGCCGGGAGAGCTTCAGCCCCGGGGTTGGCGACGGCAGCCGGCACAGCACTCTCCGCACACCTCGGCGTGCTCCGCGCTCCCTGCCGAGCCCGGTCGTCGTGACCCGCCGGCACCGGTCAAGGAGGCTGGTCCCCAGCTGGCCCCCAAGAACGGCTCAGGGCCGGTCTCGGATTTCTCCGAGACCGGCCCTGATCTGCGACTGTCTCCAGTCGGGACGACAGGATTTGAACCTGCGACCCCTTGACCCCCAGTCAAGTGCGCTACCAAGCTGCGCCACGTCCCGATGCGATTCCCCCCGGTGTTGCCGGGTGGCCGCGCAGGACAAACATTACCTCACTCCGAGGACCGCATCGACGTCCGAACCTGTTGGGCGCGGGTCGCCAGTGCCTCGGCGCCGCAGGCCGTCGCGAGCTTCTGGGCTCGGGCGAGCTCCCTCGTGGAACGGATGGCCATGCCGTACTCGAAGCGGGCCACGGCGTGCTCGTAGGCGGACGACGAGGCTTCGAGGTGGCGTACGGACTCGGCCAGCAGGTGCACGGCCTCCTCGGGCGGTGCGAAGAGGGCGACACAGCGCAGGGCTTCGCCGATGGCCGTGTCCGTGCCGAAGCGTTCGGCGTGGACGCGGGCACGGGTGGCGAGCTGGGCCGCCCGGACCGGGTCGGTGTCGGCCAGGGCACGGGCGAGGTCGCCGGCCCAGGGTGCCCAGACGCCGTTGAAGCGGCCCCTCGGCTCCAGCGCCGCGCCCGCCGACTCCAGTTCGGCGACGGCCTCCGCGGTACGCCCTTCGGCGAGCAGCAGCCTCCAGCGGACGCACGGGCCGTCCGGCAGGACCATGGCACTGGGGTAGGGCGGGCCGAAGTCGTACCGGTCGGCCACCAGCCGGGCCTCCGTGACCCGGCCGCGGGCGATCAGGGTGTCGACGAGCAGGCAGGTGGCGTCCCAGTGGACGGGCAGCCCGCTGCCCGCACGGTCGGCGAGGCGCAGTCCCTCGCGCAGGAATCCCTCGGCCTCGGCGAGACGGCCGCGCCGGCGGTGGACGAGACCGAGGAGGGTGTGGGCGAACGCGAGGTGCGCCCCGCTCCAGCCGGAGATCTCGAAGGCGCGCACGGCCTCGCCGAAGAGTTCCTCCGCCCGGTCGAGCCGGTCGGTGAAGGAGAAGGTGATGCCGAGCATCGTGGGGAGTTCGAAGCCCCATTCGGTGTCGGTCCAGCCGAGTCCCCGGGCGGGCCGGCCGTCGACGAGGGCGCGTTCGCAGAGGTCGACGACGAGTTGTGCGTTCTCACCGCGGAGCATGGCGTCGAAGGCCCGCAGGGTGAGCAGGGCACGCTCGGCGTTGTCGCGGCCCTGGAGGTGGTCGGCGTTGCGGGCGAGCCGGGCCGAACGCGCGGGCCCGTCGTCCTCGGTGGCCTGCATGCCCTCCCACAGGAAGTGCGCGGCCTGGAGGCGCATCAGCCCGGGACCCGGAGCCGTACGGGCCGCCTCGGCGGCCAGGGAGAGGGCCGCGTCCTTGAGCTGGTTGTTGTGGGACAGGGCGGCGGCGAGCCGGTAGGTCGCGTCGATCCGTACCGTGTCGTCGAGCCCGGGCGTATCGAGGGCGGCCCGTAGGTGCTGCACCGTGGTGGCCGGTGAGCTGAGCAGTGTGGCGCAGCCCAGTTCGTACAGCAGGGCCGCCCTGTCGCTGCGGCGCGGCGGTTCCTCCAGGGCTCGTTCGAGGCAGCGCCTGGCCGCTTCCGGGGCGCCGACCGCGAGATGCTGGCCCGCAGCCTCACGGAGTTGCGCGACCAGCTCCTGGTCGTCGTCCGGATGGACTTCGAGCAGATGGCGGGAGGCCGCCGCTGCACCGAGTCCGGCCTGGGTGATGGCCCACGCGGCGCGGCCGTGCATCGCGGTGCGGGTGGCGGGCGGAATGGACCGGTAGACGGCGGTGGCGATGAGCGGATGGACGAATTCCAGCGGGTCGAAACCGCTGACGATACGGGCGTCGCGCAGCCGCGCCGTGCAGTCGGCCGCCTCCGCGGAGCTCATCCCGGCCAGGGTCGCGGCGAGTTCCTGCGAGATCTCGGTGCCCAGGACGGCCGCGGCCCACGCGAAGCGGTTGGCGTTGGTGCCCAGCCGTTCGAGCCGGGCGACGAGTCCGCTGCCCCGGGCCGACGCGCCGAGCTCGCGCAGCAGGCCGGCGGACTCCTCCACCGGCGCCAGCTCGCGGTCCTGTGCCTTGGCGACGAGCTCGACCACCTCGTAGGGGTTGCCGCCGGTGACGGCCCACACCTCGCGGCAGAAGGGGTCGTCGGCGTGGTCCCCCAGGCCCGCGCGGACCAGGCCGGCGGTGGCGTCGGGAGTGAGGGCACGCAGGGCGACCCGGGTCTGGGCCGGGTGTCCCTTCCCGCCGCCGCTCTCCGGGTCCCGGGCAGGACCCCAGTCGGCCGTGCGGTCGGCGAACTCATGCGGGCGCTGGGCCTGGACGACCAGGACCGGCAGTTCGGAAAGCCGCGCGGTGAATCCGGCGAGCCAGGCCATCGATTCGCCGTCCGCCCAGTGCGCGTCGTCCACTATGAGGAGTAACGGCCGGTGGCTGAGGCGCGAGGCGAGCCGGGCGACGACGAAGTCCAGGCCGTCCCTGACGCCTTGTGGGTCGGGCTGCGGTCCTCTTGGTTCGGCGAGGCCCAGGGCGGGTGCGGTGATCTCGAACCAGTCGCCGAACAGGGCCCTGGTCTCGTCGGCGGGAAACTGGTCCAGCGCGGGCTGCAGGAGTTGGCGTACGACGTGGAACGGCACCGAGGTCACGGTCTCGCCGCCGCGTGCGGACCAGACGGTGCAGCGGTCGGCGGCCATCCTGCGGATCTCGCCGAGCAGGGCGGTCTTGCCGATGCCCGCCTCGCCGCTGAAGACCAGCAGCCCACCGGCCGACTGCCCGCCGCAGAGGGCGTTCACCGCCTGCGTGGCGGCGGCGAGTTCCGGTTCGCGCTCGTACAACGGCCGGGACGGCTTCATGCCTCC
>NZ_JBHXRD010000023.1:54347-123446 GCF_042717325.1 Streptomyces sp. NPDC058637
CTTCCCAAGGTGGTTGCGGAGGACTCCGAGCCTAGTCGTGCGCGGGGGGCCACGGACAGGGTTCACGCGGTTCGCCGCAGGTGCGGGGCACAATCGGGGGGTGGACGAATCTCGCAGGGACCGCGACGAAGAAGGGCGGGCGCGCAATGCGCGCCCCCGTGACGGGCTGGGGCGCCCGCTGCCGTACGGGACTCCGGGTGTGGAGCGCCAGCCCGAGGGGGTCGTGCGCTCCCCCGACGGGACGGTGCGCGAGGCCCAGCGGCTGCTGGACGCGGGTATGCCGTTCCATGCGCACGAGGTGTTCGAGGACGCCTGGAAGTCGGGGCCCGATGCGGAGCGGGAGTTGTGGCGGGGCCTCGCGCAGATGGCGGTGGGACTGACACACGCGGCGCGGGGCAACAGCGCGGGCGGAGCTCGGCTGTTGAGACGGGGGGCGGCGGCGGTGGAGGGGTTCCGGGGGGCGGATCCGTACGGGATCGGGGTGGGCTCCCTGATCTCCTGGGCGCAGGAGCTGGCCGGGCGGGTGGATCCGCCGGGAGACGGGAGCGCGGGAGAAGCCGGCGGGGGTGCGCGGGTCGTGGACGCCTCCACGGAGGCGCCGCGGTTGCGACCCGGGGGGCCGGGCCGGGGAGTGAGTACGGGCGTGCGATAGGTTTTGCCCTTTCTTGACGGCGTGTTGATCGCGCACGTCTCGTCCCAAGCCTCGACCACTGCTCAGGAGATGGACGCCCCGATGACCGACATCATCAACGGCCTCGGCCGTGCCACTGCTTACGGGGCCCTCGGCGTCGTACTGCTCGTTCTCGGCATATTTCTGATCGACGCGCTCACCCCGGGCAAGCTGGGCCGCCAGATATGGGAGGAGCGCAACCGCAACGCGGCGCTGCTGCTCAGCTCCGCCCTGCTGGGCATCGGCGGCATCGTGTTCACCTCGATCTGGACGACGTACGAGGACTTCGGGAAGGGCCTCGCGTCCACCGCCGCGTTCGGGCTGCTCGGTCTGGTGATGATGGCCGCGGCCTTCCTGGTGGTGGACCTGGTGACGCCCGGGAAGCTGGGCGCCACGCTCGTCGAGCGGGAGCCGCACCCGGCGGTGTGGGTGACGGCGTCCTGCAATCTGGCGGTGTCGGCGATCGTGTCGGCGTCGATCGCCTGATCGAACGGGTGATCCGCCCGACCGGCGAACACCGGCCTGCGCAGCCATTACGATCCGGCGTCATGAGCACTTCCGACCAGGATCAGCAGCAGGACCGGACCCGGGAGCGGGAAACGGACCGACGCCCCGAGGGGATAGCCGGGCCCGGCGACACAGCCGGGCCCGACCGGGCCACGGGCCCCGACGGGACCACCGGACGCACCGGAACGCCCGCGCCCCGCAAGGCGGTCGTGCAGAACGAGCCGAGCGAGCCGGACGATACGGATGAGGCACCCGAGCCCGTCCGGCCGACCGTGACCCCCGTGACCCCCGTGACCCCCGTGACGGATGATGTCGACGGGACCTCCGAGACGGCCGGGATTGCCCCCGAAGCCCCCGAGAGGCAAAGACTGACGCCTCGTCAGGCGAGACGTCTGCGGATCGCCCTCTCCTCCGTGGGCATGGCCGCGATGGCAGTCGTCCTGGCACTGCGCATCGCGAGCCGTTCGTCCGTGCTGGTAGTCGGCGTGTACGGGCTCGCGCTCATCCTCTGCGGCGTGGTGATCGAGCTCAGCCGGAACGGTCGCACCCGCCTCGGGAGCTGGCTGCTGGGCATCGGCCTGGTGGCGGCCGTCTGCGCGGACCAGCTGCTCATTCCCTGACCCGGACGCCCCCCGGGACTACGACGCGAAGACGCGTACGGCAGGACCCTCCGGATCGACCCGGTCCGTCCAGCCCGCAGCCAGGTGGAGGGGCCGCCCCGGGACGGCGGGCAACAGCAGCCGCTGCCGGTGGAGTTCACGTCCGCCCTGGCTGACCACGAGCAGCGGCAGGGACAGCCTCCGCGCGGTGCGCAGCACGAACCGGTCCCCCGCCGGACGCGTGATCGCGTCCGGGCCCGTCATGTTGGGCGCGATCCACCGCAGGGGGGCGTCGACCACCACGGGCCGTCCCACGAAGGCGGGTCGGTCGGTACCGGACAGGCGGTGCAGGACGGATACCGCCACGGCGCGTCCCTCCTCGGCCGCGACGCCCGCGCGCTCCACCGCGTGCAGGAGGTTCCCGGCGGCGAAGACACCGGGCCGCGAGGTGCGGTACGCGGCGTCGTGGGCGGGTCCGCGGGTGCCCGGGTCGAGGACGATCCCGGCGCGCCGGGCGAGCTCGTGCTCGGGGACGAAGTCGCCGGTGAGGACGACGGTGTCGCAGCGCAGGGTCGTGGTGCGGCCGTCCGTGCGGCGCAGGGTCACGCCGGTCAGCCGTGTCCGGCCCTCGATCCCGGTGACGGTCGCACCGGTGAGCAGCGGAACCCGCTGCCGTACGCGCAGGGGCGCGGCCGGCCGGTCCGTGACCATGGCGACGATCCGGACCCCGGCGGCGCGCAGGGTGGCGACGGCCGCGTCCGCGATCGGCTCGTCGCCGACGACTACGGCCCGGGTGCCGATCCGCTGCCCGTACCGGTGGACGGCCTGCTGGAGTTCGCCCGTGGTGTAGACGCCGGGCGGGCGGGTGCCGGGGACCAGGCGGGCGCTGCGTGGTCGTTCGCGGGCGCCGGTGGCGAGGACGACGGCCCGGGCGGTGATCCGTTCGAGCCCGGTGGGCCCGGTGGTCTCCACGGTGAGGGGGCCGGCCCAGCCGGTGACGGCGACTCCGGTGCGCAGGTCGGCGCCCGCGCGTACGGCGGCGGCCACGCACTGCCGGGCGTACGCGGGTCCGGTCGCGCCGCCCGCGATGAAGTGTCCGGCGAATCCGCCCCGGGGGAAGTGCGCGCCGAATCCGCCGTGGTGGCAGTGGCGGGGGATGCCGCCCGCCTCCTGTTCCCGTTCCAGGATCTCGACCCGGCCCGCGCCGGCGGCGGCCAGTTCGGCCCCGGCGGCGAGGCCTGCGGGGCCCGCGCCGACGATCAGTACGTCGACGCTCCGGTCGGCCCGCCCGCTCCCGGTCATGGTCGTGCCTCCTCGAACAGGGCGCGGACGGCGGCGCCGCAGTGGAAGCCCTGGCACCGGCCGCCCCGGGCGCGGGTGCGGCGCCGCAGGCCGTCCAGGGACTGCGGCGGGACGGTGGAGTCGAGCGCGTCGCGGATCTCGCCGAGGGTGACGTACTCGCAGTGGCAGACGAGCGTGCCGTACGCGGGGTCCTTCGCGATCAGGTCGGCCCGCAGGTAGGGCCGGGGGAAGGCTTCGCCGAGGTTGGGCATCGTGACGGGCGGGAGGTCGCGCGGGGCGCCGAGCTCCAGGCCGGTTCCGGCGAGGAGTCCGGTGACGTGTCCGGCGATGGCCATGGACGCGGTCAGGCCGGTGGACCGGATGCCGCCGACGGCGACGTACCGCAGGCCGGGGTATTCCTGGATCCGGTAGTCCTCCTGTCCGGTGGCGGCGCGCAGTCCCGCGTAGACGGCGGTGATCTCCTCGTCGACGAGCGCGGGCACGATGCGGCGGCCCTGCTCGCGCAGGAGGTGCAGGCCGTCGGCGGTGGATCCGGTGGCGGTCTTGTCGTCGAGGTCCTCTGCGGTGGGGCCGAGGAGCACGTTGCCGAAGACGGTGGGGGCGACGAGTACGCCCTTGCCGGCCGAGGTGGGCACCGGCAGGAGGATGTGACTGACGAGGCCGCGGGCGAGTTTGTCGTAGACGATCAGCTGGCCGCGGCGCGGGGTCACGGTGAACACGTCGTGGCCGAGGAGCCGGTCGATCTCGTCGGCGTACAGTCCGGCCGCGTTGACCAGGTACCGGGTGCGCAGCGGGCCGCGCGAGGTGCTCACCGTGTGGGCTTCGCCGTCGTCGGCGAGGTCGGTCACGCGGCAGTTGAGGTGCAGGTGGACTCCGGCGCGTACGGCCTGGGTGGCGAAGGCGAGCGGGGTCGTCCAGGGGCAGATGACGCTCTCGTCGGGGATCTCCAGGGCGCCGAGCGCGCCTGGGCCCAGGTGGGGTTCGCGGGCACGCAGTTCGTCGGCGCCGATGACGCGGGCCGCTCCGTAGCCGTTGCGTCCGGCCTTGGCGAGCAGCTCCGGCAGTACGGCGAGCTGGTCGGCGTCCCAGGCCACGAGCAGGGCTCCGGTGCGCTCGACGGGGATGCCGGTCTCCGTCGCGTAGGCGGCGAGCAGTGCCTGGCCCTCGCGGACGAGGCGGGCCTCCAGGGAGCCGGGGACGGCGTCGAAACCGGTGTGCAGGATGGCGGTGTTGGCCTTCGATGTGCCGTTGCCGATGTCGTCGGAGGCGTCGAGGAGGGCGATGCGCAGGCGGTGGCGGGCCAGTTCGCGGGCGATGGCCGAGCCGACGACGCCCGCTCCGACGACGGTGACGTCGTACACCCCGTCCGGACCGCCCGGACCGGTGGCTCCGGGCAGGCTGCCGGCCGTGGTGACCGTGACCGTCATGCGCGCTCCAGCAGGGTGTCCACCGCGATGCGGAATCCGTCGAGGCGTGCCGCGGCCTCGGCCGGGCCGATCCGTGGCTCGTAGACGGCGGAGGGTTCCCATTCCGGTGTCGCGTGCCGCACGTCCAGCCCCGGGTCGAGCCCGAGCCGGGCCACGGCACCGGCGCCGAGCGCGGTGACGTCGGGCAGTGCCGACACCTCGACGGGCCGTTGCAGCAGGTCGGCCTGGGTCTGCATGAGGAGCGCGGAGCGGGTGAGGCCGCCGTCGACGCGCAGTGCGGTCAGGGGTGAGCCCAGGTCGGCCGCGGCGGCTTCGGCGAGGGCGACTACCTGGGCGGCGATGCCCTCGCACAGGGCGCGCACCAGGTGGCCGGCGGTGGTGTCGAGCCCGAGGCCCGTCACGGAGCCGCGCAGGTCGCCGCGCCACCAGGGTGCGGCGAGTCCGGCGAGCGCGGGTACGAAGGTGACGCCGCCGCTGTCGGGGACCCCGGAGCCGACCGGGTCGAGGTCGGCCGCGCCGGAGATCACCCCGAGGTCGGTGAGCCAGCGCACGGCGGAGGCCGCCGTGTAGACCTGTCCGTCGAGGCAGTAGTTCGTACGCCCGCCGAGCCGCCAGGCGACACAGCTGACGAGTCCGGACGAACCGGTGCTGGGGCGGCTACCGGTCTGCGCCAGGAGGAACGCCCCGGTGCCGTACGTGCACTTGGCGCTGCCCGGATCCAGGGCGTTCTGGGCGAGCAGGGCGGCCTGCTGGTCGACGAGGAGTCCGGTGAGGGGGATGTCGCCGCCGAACGCGGTGGTGGTGCCGACCGGTCCGGCGCAGTCGACGACGGCGGGCAGCCGCTCGTCGGACAGGCCGAAGATCTCCAGGGCCCGCGGTGACCAGTCGGTGTCGTGGAGGTCGAGCAGCTGGGTGCGTCCGGCGGTGGCCGCGTCGGTGACGAAGGCTCCGGTCAGCCGGTGCACCAGCCAGGAGTCGCTGGTGGTCACCACGCCCTCGCGGGTCAGCTCGCGGCGAATCCAGGCCATTTTGGGCGCGGCGAAGTACGGATCGAGGGGCAGGCCGGTGAGCTGTTTCAACTCCTCGGCGTACGGGGCCAGTCCGGCACAGAGGGCTTCGGCCCGCCGGTCCTGCCAGACCACGGCGTCGGTGAGCGGCAGGCCGGTGGCGGGGTCCCAGGCCAGGACCGTCTCGCCCTGGTTCGCCAGTCCGACCGCCGCGACGGGTTCGCCCGCCTCGGCCAGCGCCTGCCGGCCCGCGTCGAGGACCGAGCCGAGAAGTTCGGCGGGGTCGGTCTCGACGACTCCCCCGGACGCGTACCGGGGGCGGACCGGGGCGGAACCGGAGCCGATCACACCGCGCTCGGGGCAGATCACCAGGGCTTTCGTGCCGGAGGTTCCCTGGTCGATGGCGAGCACCGGGTCTGTCATCGCCACTCCAGCCGTACGGGCCGCCCAGGGCGGGCGGAATCGTGATCATCTGGTCCTTGTGCCCACAGTCGTGCAGACCACGCCGTGCGTCAACCCTGGCCGGAACATCCCGTGGACGAGGTCCGATGGAGATCAACGTCCTGTATGTAACCGCTACTTGAGTAAGATCCGCAAAGTCGTCCGACGCGGGGCGCGGTGCGTTCTACACTCACCGCCGAGCGGTCAACCGGACGCTCGACGGTGGATTCGTGACCGGACCCGCCCAGCCCCCCCACGTCCTCGAGGATTCATGACGAGCAGACCATGCACCGTGCCTCGGTGCCCGGCGCACCGCACCGCCCTCGCAGGCCGCCCAGGGGCGGGGCGCGCATGACTCCCAGCGACTTCAAGCCGGTCTACCACCCTGCGGGGCACGACCACGACTTACGCACGGCCCTGCAGGATCTGCGCACCGGACGCTGGCTCTCCATGCGCGATCTCCTGGAGGGCACGCCCGACTGGGCGACGTGGACGCGGCGCACGCAGGTCCTCGCCACCGTGGCGGCGGGCTCCGACGCGGTCCGGGCCTGGCTGGCCGAGGAACCGCGGAGTGTGGCGGCGACCGTGATGCACGCCCGGGTGATCGTGGAGCGCGCGGTGCGCGCCCATCGCGAGAAGCACGCACGCGCACAGGAGTTGTGGCAGCAGGCCTGGGAGGGCTGCCGGTCCGCCGCGCACGCCTCCCCCGCCGACCCGGTGCCCTGGGTCTGTCTGCTGGCCCTGTCCCAGCTCGACGAAGGTCAGCGGCTGGAGGAGCACCGGCTGCTTCCGCCGGGGCCCATGCTGTTTCCCGGACCGTGGGGGCTGCTGGCCGAGGCCGACCGGCGCGATCCGTTCAACCGCGAGGCCTATCACCGGATGCTGCAGTTCGTCTACGCGCGGCAGACGGGCAAAGCCCTCTCCGAGGCGGTCAACTTCGTCCAGTGGGCCGCTTCCTCGGCTCCGGAGGGTTCCCCGCTCCATGCGCTCCCGCTGTACGTGCGGGTGGAGCGCTACCGGCTCGGCCAGGGCAACGAGAAGGCCCTGGACCTGCACTGGGTCACCGAGGACGGCGAGCGCGACGCCCAGCGTGCGCTGCACACCTGGTTCACCAGGTCCGACCCGGCCGCGCAGTCGCTGCTCGATCTCAACCATCTGGCGCACGCCCTGTGGGGATCGCTCCAGTTCGCCGACGCCGCACCGGTGTTCCGCGCCCTGGGGCCGTACTACACCTCGGCCCCGTGGGCGTACCGGACCCGTCACCCCAGTGATCCGGCCGGGGCCGAGGACGTGTTCCTGCGGGCCCGTAGCCGATGCCTGGCGGCCGAGGACCGGCCGAGCAGGGGTCCTCGCGACTGACCGCACCACTTCTTCTTCTCCCACCGCACCGTCCCCCACTCCCTTCCGGAGGTTTCGCCATGTCCATATCCGCACCACCCGCGTCGAGCCCGGACCCCGCCCCGCCGAAGGACGAGGAGGAGCGGCTGCGCGAGCTCGGCTACCAGCCGGTGCTGGCCCGCCGCATGGGTGGCTTCGGCAACTTCGCGATCAGCTTCTCCGTCATCTCGATCCTCTCCGGCTGCATGACGCTGTACGGCTTCGGCATGTCGACCGGCGGCCCGTCGGTGATGCTCTGGGGCTGGGCCGGTGTCGGCCTGTTCGTCCTCTGTGTGGGCATGGCCCTGGCCGAGGTCACCAGCGCGTACCCGACGTCGGGGGCCCTGTACTACATGGCTGACCGGCTCGGCGGCCGCAAGTGGGGCTGGTACACGGGGTGGCTGAATCTGCTCGGTCTGCTGGGCGCGATCGCCGGCATCGACTACGGCGCCGCGCTGTTCACGGGTGCGCTGCTCAATCTGCAGTGGGGATTCGATCCCACTCCCGGCGCCACGATGGTCATCTTCCTCTGCATCCTGCTGCTGCACGCCGTGCTGAACCTCTTCGGTGTCCGCCTGGTCAGCGTGCTCAACTCGATCAGCGTCTGGTGGCATCTCGGCGGTGTCGCGGTGATCGTCTCGGTGCTGGCGATCGTGCCCTCGAACCACCAGTCGCCGTCGTTCGTCTTCACCGAGTTCGTCAACGACACCGGCTGGGAGAACCCGCTCTACGTGGCGGCGATCGGCCTGCTCCTGGCCCAGTACACCTTCTGCGGCTACGACGCCTCCGCCCACCTGTCGGAGGAGACCTCCAACGCGTCGGTGACGGCGGCCAAGGGCATCGTCCGGGCGATCTGGGTGTCCTGGGTGGCCGGTTTCGTCCTGCTCGCCGGCCTGACCTTCGCCATCCAGGACTACGCGGGCACCCAGAACAGCGCCACCGGCGTGCCGCCCGCCCAGATCCTGATCGACGCGCTGGGCACGGCGGGCGCCACCGCGATGCTGCTGATCGTCATCGCGGCCCAGCTGTTCTGCGGCAACGCCGAGGTGGCCGCGGCGAGCCGCATGGTCTTCGCGTTCAGCCGCGACAACGCGCTGCCGGGTTCCGCGCTGTGGCGCAAGGTGAGCGCGCGCACCCAGACGCCGGTGCCCGCCGTGTGGCTCTCGGTCTGTGTCGCCGCGCTGCTGGCCGTCCCCTCGCTGTACTCCGCCACCGCGTACGGCGCGGTGACGGCGATCAACGTCATCGGCATCACCCCGGCGTACGCCATCCCGATCTACCTGAAGCTGCGCGCGGGTGACCGGTTCGAGCGCGGCCCCTGGCATCTGGGCCGCTGGTCCAAGCCGATCGGCTGGATCGCCGTGGTCTGGGTCGCCATCGTGACCGTGATCTTCCTGCTGCCCCAGTCGTCGCCGGTGACCGTCGACTCGATGAACTACGCCTCGATCGCGCTGGTCGCCGTGCTGGTCCTGGCCACCGTGTGGTGGTTCGTCGCGCGTCGCTCGTACGGCACCCCGGCGGCGTACGGGAACGCCCGTGAGCAGGCGGAGATCGCCGAGGGCATCGTCTGACCCGTCACCTTCCGGGTGGCCTTCAACGCAGCAGCAACTGGAGGCCGCCCAGGACGGTGGCTCCGATCACGATCTGTTCGAAGAGCTTCTGGTTGATGCGGCCCACGCAGGCCCGGCCGAGGTACGCCCCGGGGATGACGAACGCCACCAGGGCGGCGTCCAGGAGCAGTGAGCGGGCGTCGATGAGGCCGAGGCCCACGCTGAACGGCACCTTGGACGTGTTGACGATCAGGAAGAACCACGCGGACGTCCCCAGGAAGCCGAGCTTCTGGAATCCCGCGGAGAGCAGGTAGAGCGACATCACCGGGCCGCCGGCGTTGGCGACCATGGTGGTGAAGCCGCCGAGTGCACCGTACGAGCGTGCCTTGAGCCGTCCGACGCGCGGCGGCCCCTCCGCCGGTGCCCCCGCCCCGGTTCCTGCCCCTGCCGGTGTTTCCTCCGGTGTCTCCGCATCGGCCTTCGCGGGTGTCGCGGCCCCGGCCTTCGTGGTGGCGCGACGGCGCCAGAGGGTGACGCCCGACATGAGGAGCAGGATCGCTCCGATCGAGGTGCGCACGGCGCCGTCGTCGGCCCACATCAGGAAGACGGTGCCCGCCACCACTCCCACGGCGACGGCGGGGAAGAGCCGCAGCAGCGTCGGCCAGTGCGCGTGGCGGCGGTAGACGAGTACGGCGAGGATGTCGCCGGCTATCAGGATCGGGAGCAGCACTCCGGTCGATTCGCGGGCCGGGAGTACGGCCGCGAAGACCGCGAGGCTGATCGTATTGGCACCGCTGACGGCTGTCTTGGAGAAGCCGACGAGCGTGGATGCCGCCGCGAGCGCGGCCAGTTGCCAGAGTGTGATGGTGTCCATTCCGGATCAGATGGTAGGCACACCTGCTTTTCGGCGCTTGATCGTTCCATTCCACGGCAACCCCCTGCGCGGTCCCTCGCTATGCTGCGACCGCTCACAGAAACGTTCAAACGAACACAGCACAGCAGTGCGGCAAGGGGGCCAGCACCATGCGGGAGCCGGTGGAACTGAGGCGCAAGCGCATTCTCGCGGTGGTACACGCACGCGGTGCGGTCAATGTGAGCGCGCTCGCGGCCGAGTTGGACGTCTCCGTGGTCACGCTCCGGCGGGACGTCGAGGAACTGTCCCGGGCGGGCAGGCTACGGCGGGGGCACGGGGTGGTCCGGCCGGTGGGGGACGCCGAGCGGACGACTCCGGTACCCGCTCCGCGGGCCGGCGGGCACCATGTGGACCCGGCGGCGGACGGCGGCGCGATCGCCCTGGTCGTTCCGGAGCGGCATTCGTATCTGTACGAGACGCTGCACGGCGCCCGGACCACCCTGGAGGCGGCGGGGATGCGCATCGCCCTGCACATCTTCCCCCAGTCCGCCGGGGCCGAACGCCCGCAGGTGGAGCGGGCCCTGGCGGGCGGTGCGCGCGGTGTGCTGATCGCTCCCCGGTGGCGCAGCGCGGTCGAGGAGGAGGCGGACTACGGCTGGCTCGCCGGGCTGGGGGTGCCGACGGTCCTGATGGAGCGGCGGCCACGGGCCGGCAGCGCGCTGCACGCCCTGGACTCGGTCTGTTCCGACCACTGGTACGGGACGCATCTGGCGGTGGACCACCTGGTCTCGCTGGGGCATCGGCGCATCGTGCTGGCCGCCCGGAACGACAGCCCCACGGCCCGGTCCATCCGGGCCGCGTTCGCGGAGATCGCCGCCGCGCGGCCGGAGGTGGAGGACTGGGCGGTGGTGCTCAGTGCCGCGAACGCGGGCCCTGGACGGTCCCCGGCGCCGGAGGACACCGCGCCGGATCTCGCCGCCCTGCTGCGCGGGCGCGGGGCGACGGGGGCCGTCCTGCACGGCGACGAGGACGCGTTGATGCTGGTCCAGCGGCTGACGGAGAGCGGGGTGCGGGTGCCGGAGGACTGCTCGGTGGTGGCGTACGACGATGTGGTCGCCGCCCTGGGCAGCACCCCGCTGACGGCGGTCGCCCCGCCGAAGGCGGACATCGGGCGGGCCGCGGCGGAGCTGCTGCTGCACCGGCTGGGGCATCCGGCCGGTGCGACCGGCCCGGTGCGCAGGGTGGAGTTGCTGCCCTCGCTCGAGGTGCGCGGATCGGCGCAGGAGGTGCGCCACCCGGAGCAGTGAGCGTTTGACCGCTTCAAGCTTCTTTTGATCGATCTATTGACCGGTATCGATCAGCCGATCAGTATTCCCCGTGTCTCGAATCAGGAGCCGCGGGAGGCACCCATGCCTGGTCGACAGAGCCGTCGATCCGTGCTCGCCACGATCGCCGCACTGCCCCTGACAGGCGCGCTCAGCGCCTGTGGCGGCGGTGACGGAGCCCAGCGATCGGGCAGCACGAGCAGTAACAGCACGAGCAGTACCGGAAAGACCGTCAGCAGCAGCGGGACCGGAAGGAAGACGCGTGTCACCTTCTGGTCCGCCCTGCGGGGCAGCCAGGAGGTCGTGGACGCGTTCAACCGCGGGCACGACACCATCCAGGTGGATTTCCAGCAGGTCCCCTCGGGTGGCCAGGGCGGCTACGCCAAGCTCAGCAACGCGGCACGTGCGGGCAACGCCCCGGACATCGCCACGATCGAGTACCCCCAGGTGCCCGGTTTCGCGATCGACGGGGTCTGCCGTGACATCACGGATCTGGTCGGTGACGGGCTGCGGGCCGCGCTGCTGCCGCAGGCGCTGGGCCTGACCACGTTCGAGAAGCGGGTGTTCAGCGTCCCGCTCGACATAGAGCCCATGGTGATGCACTACCGCACCGACCTCTTCGAGCGGTACGGCATCGCCGTACCGCGCACCTGGGACGACTTCGAGGAGGCCGCCGCGACCGTGCGGCGCAGGGGCGGCGGGCGGCGGCTCGTGCTCTTCCCCACGGACGGTGCCACACAGCTCGCCGCGTACGCGTGGCAGGCCGGCGCCCAGTGGTTCGACACGGCGGGCGGCGCCTGGAACGTCTCGCTCGCCGACGCCCCGACCCGTCGCGTCACCGCGTACTGGCAGCGGCTCGTCGACCGGGACCTCGTGTTCATGAACGCGGTGGAGAGCCGGCAGAGCGACGCCCAGATCGGCAACGGACTGGTGCTCACCCGGCTGAGCGGTGCCTGGGACGCCGGGGCGCAGATGAAGGCCAGGCCCGGCCAGAAGGGCAGGTGGGCCCTGGCACCGCTGCCGCAGTGGGACGCGTCCGACCCGGGTGTCGGCACCCACGGCGGCTCGACCTTCGCGATCACCAAGGACTGCCGGAATCCGGAGGCCGCCATGGAGTTCATCGAGTGGCAGGTCACGCACCCGGACGCGTTGCGCGCCCGGCTCTCCAGCGGTACGAGCAGCCAGTATCCGGCCGCCCCCGGTCTCGTGGACGTCGGCCGCGAGGCCTTCGACCGCGCCTACTACGACGGCCAGGACATCTACACCCTGTTCGAGCGGGAGGCCCGCACGATCCGGGACGGCTGGATCTGGGGTCCGCGCATGACGGCCACCGGCAAGGTCATGCAGGACGGGTTCGCGCGGGCGAGCGGCGGCCAGGGCTCGATCATCGAGGCGGTCCGGGAGGCCCAGCGGGGCACCATGCCCGACCTCAGGGCGCTCGGCCTGTCCACCACCCGGCGCTCCACCTGATCCGCGATCCCGTATCCAGCAGCAGAGAGGCAGGTGACACCCATGACCAGCGCCACCCCCGTATCCACGGCGCCCGGCGCCCCCGCGCGGACCACGCCGGCGGGTCCGGCCGCCGCCGCACCGGCGCCCACGGCCCGCAGGTCCGCCCGACGCCGTGAACTCGGCGCCTGCGGCATCCTGATGACACCGTTCTTCGTCCTTCTGGTGACCGTCTTCCTGGTCCCGGTCGGCACCGCCGTGTACCTGAGCTTCTTCAGCGACGACCAGCCCGGGCTCGGGTTCGGACCGGAGCGCACGGTCTTCGCCGGGCTCCGCAACTACAGCGCCGTGCTCACCGACCCGACGTTCCTCGGCGGTCTGGGCATCGTCGCCCTGTACTGCCTGATCTACATCCCGCTCATGGTGGTCGGCGCCCTCGCGCTCGCACTGCTGCTGGACTCCGGTGTGGTGCGGCTGCGCGGGACGGCGCAGCTCGCGCTGTTCCTGCCGCACGCCGTGCCCGGCATCATCGCCGCCCTGATCTGGCTGTACCTGTACACCCCCGGGATCAGCCCGGTCATCGAACTGCTCGGCAAGGCCGACATCACCGTCGACTTCCTCGGGGTGCACACCGTGCTCCCGTCCATCGTCAACATCGCGCTGTGGAGCAACCTCGGCTACAACATGGTGGTGTTCTACGCGGCCCTGCAGGCCGTCCCCCGCGAGGTGATCGAGGCCGCGGTCGTCGACGGGGCAGGCCCGGTCCGTACCGCGCTCCAGGTCAAGACCCCGCTGGTCCGGTCCTCGATCGTGATGGTGGCGATGTTCACCCTCATCTTCGCGCTCCAGCTCTTCACCGAACCGATGCTGCTCAGCCAGTCGACGCCGATGATCAACTCGCGCTTCTCCCCCAGCATGTACATCTACGACGCCGCCTTCACCCGCAACAACTACGGCCTCGCGGCAGCGGCCTCGGTCGTCCTGCTGCTCTGCACGATCGCCCTCTCCTACGGCGTCACCCGCTGGACCAACCGCGCGAACGCCGCCGAGGAGGACGCCCGATGAGCGCGTCGACCGCACCCCGCACCGCCGCGCCCCTGCGGCCCAGGCTCCTCGGACGCTCCGTCGTCAACCTGGTCGTCGGCATCTCTGTGCTGTACACCCTGCTGCCGGTGCTGTGGCTGGTCCTCGCCGCGTCTAAGGACCGGGACGCGCTGTTCAGCAGCGACGTCCTGTCGCTGAGCGACCTGTCCTTCCTGCGGAACACGAAGGACCTGTTCGCCATGGACGGCGGCCTGTACGGGCGCTGGTACGGCAACAGCCTGCTGTACGCGGTCCTGGGCGCGGCGCTCGGCGCGCTGATCAGCATCGCCTGCGGCTACGCCTTCGACAAGTACCGCTTCCCGCACAAGGAGAAGCTGTTCGGTCTGGTGCTGGCCGCGGTCATGGTGCCGCAGACCGTGCTCGCCCTGCCGCTCTACCTGATGGCGTCCGGCACGGGACTGGTGAACACCTTCTGGGCGGTCTTCATCCCGGTCCTCTTCAATCCCTTCGGCGTCTACCTCGGCCGGATCTTCAGCCAGGGGTACGTGCCCGACGAGGTCCTCGAAGCGGCCCGGATGGACGGCGCGGGTGAGCTGGCCGCCTATTTCCGGGTGGCGCTGCGGATGCTCGGCCCGGGGCTGGTCACCGTCTTCCTCTTCCAGCTCACGGCCATCTGGAACAACTTCTTCCTGCCCATGGTGATGCTCTCCGACCAGGACCTGTACCCGGTCAGCCTGGGCCTCTACTCCTGGAACAGTTCCGCCTCGGTCTCACCGGAGTACTACCCCGTCGTCATCATGGGCTCGCTGCTCGCGGTGCTGCCCCTGATCCTCGCCTTCGCCCTGCTCCAGCGCTTCTGGCGGTCCGGTCTGACGGCGGGCGCCGTCAAGTAGCCGAACCCCCCGGACGCGCCGTCACACAGCCGAACCGCCCCGGACCACCGCACAGGAGAACCATGCCCAGCACTCCCCCCGCCCGCCGGCCGCGTGCCGCGCTCGCCATGAGCCAGGAGGCCGCGGCCGCGGTGCTCTCCCCCGACTCGCTGGCCGCACTGTCCGCGTCCTGCGCGCTCGTACCGGGGCCGGTGATCGACGACTTCACGACCGGACCGGCCCGTGCCGCCCTCGCGGACGCGGAGCTGCTGATCACCGGCTGGGGCTGTCCACCCCTCCACGCCGGCGTACTGGCCGGTGCGCCCGCGCTGCGGGCTGTCGTGCACACGGCGGGCAGCGTACGCGGCCATGTCACCGAGGCCTGCTGGGACCGGGGCATCGAGGTCTCGTCGGCCGCGGCGGCCAACGCGCTGCCGGTAGCCGAGTACACCGTCGCGATGATCCTGCTGTCCGGCAAGCGGGTCCTGGAGCGGGCCCGTGACTTCCGGATGTCCCGGCGCCGCGACGCATGGCTCGCCACCCCGCCCGATGTGGGCAACTACCACCGCACGGTGGGCGTTCTGTCGGCCTCCCTGATCGGCCGGCGGGTGATCGAGCTGCTCCGCCCGTACGACCTGCGGGTGCTGCTCCACGACCCGTACGTCTCCGGGACGCAGGCCGCCGCGCTCGGGGTCCGGTCCGTCGCGCTCGACGAGCTCTTCACGCAGAGCGACGTGGTCAGCGTCCACACCCCGCTGCTGCCCGCGACCACCGGGCTGGTCGGCCGTGGGCTCCTCACCTCCATGCGTCCCGACGGTGTCCTCATCAACACCTCTCGGGGCGCGGTCGTCGACCAGGACGCCCTCACCGACGTCCTGCGCCAGGGCCGGATCCGGGCGGTCCTGGACGTCACCGACCCCGACCCGCTGCCGGACGGCCATCCGCTGTGGGACTGCGAGAACGCGACCATCACCCCGCACCTCGCGGGCTCCCAGGGCAACGAACTGCGCCGGCTGGCCGATCTCGCGGTCGCCGAGGTCGCCCGCTGGGCCGCGGGCGACGGCTTCGCCCATCCCGTACGACGCGAAAGGCTGGCATTCCTCGCATGACGTCTTCTCCCTTCCGGCTCCCCGCCGAGGACCGTGCTTCGAGCCCGCACACCGGCTTCACCCGGGCGCACTGGGAGGCGGCGGCGGACGGTCTGCTGCACGCCGCCTGGAAGTGGGCCACGCCCGGCCGGGCCATGCTCGACCTGCCGGGGCGCCCCTCACGCTCCGGTGTCCGCTCCGACGGTCTGGAGGGCTACGCCCGGACGTTCCTCGCCGCCGCGTTCCGGGTCGCCGGGGCGGGCGGCGGGGATCCGCACAACTGGCTGGAGCGGTACGCCGACGGGCTCACCGCCGGGACGCGCACGGCGGGCCGTGACGACGCCGAGTCCTGGCCGCTGATCCTGGACCACACGGTCTTCGGCCAGCCGATGGTCGAGTCGGCGTCCGTGGCGATCGGGCTGCGGCTGACCCGTCCGTGGCTGTGGGACCGGCTGGACCCGGGGACCCAGGACCGGGCCGAGGAGTGGCTGCGCGGCGCCCTGCGGCACTCGCCCGCGCCCAACAACTGGTATCTGTTCCCCTTCTCCGTCGCCGGTTTCCTGGAATCGGTGGGCCGGGGCGACCCGGAGACGGCCCGGGCCCGGCAGCGGGCCCTGGACCTGCTGGAGGTCTGGTACCGCGGCGAGGGCTGGTACGCCGACGGCGACGGGCGGGCCTTCGACCACTACAACGGCTGGGCGCTGCACCTGTATCCGGTGCTGGACGCGTATCTTTCGGGCGACGCGGAACTCGCCGCGCGCTACGGTCCCCGGCTGAGCGAGCACCTGGAGAGCTTCTCGCTGATGTTCGGCGCGGACGGGGCTCCGCTGCACTTCGGGCGTTCCCTCACCTACCGTTTCGCGGCGGGCGCGGCCGTCGGTATGGGCGCGGTGTCCGGGCACACCCCGCTGGCCCCGGGTGTCTCGCGTCGGCTGATCAGCGGGTCGCTGCGGTATTTCCTGGACCGTGGGGCGACCGGTGAGGACGGTCTGCTGAGCCTGGGCTGGCACGGTCCGCACGACGCGACGCTGCAGGTGTACTCGGGCCCTTCGTCCCCGTACTGGGCGTCGAAGGCGTTCGTCGCCCTGCTCGCCCCGGAGGACCACCCGCTGTGGACGGCGGCGGAGGAGCCCGCTCCGAGCGAGAGCGCCGACCGGGTGCTGTCCCTGCCTTCGGCGGGGCTGCTGGTGCAGTCGACGCGGGCGGACGGCATCGTCCGGCTGCACAACCACGGCAGCGACCACGCCCGGCCGCACGAGGGCGAGTCGGCCGCCGCGTCCGACCCGCACTACGCACGCCTGGCGTACTCCACCTCGACCGGTCCCACCGCGGTGGGGAACACGCCCGACAACCATCTGTCGGTGCGGGTCGCGGGGATCCGCAGCAGCCGGTTCCGTATCCACCCGACGGGCGCCGGGCACGGCGACGGCTGGGGCTGGGCCGCCTCCTGGCACCGCCCGGTCTTCCCGGAGGGCGCGCCGACGGTGCCGGGGCTGCGGGTGGAGAGCGTCACCGTCGTCCGGGGCAGGTACGAGCTGCGGGTCCACCGGATCCTGGGGGCTCCGGCGGGATCGCTGGCGGAGCAGACGGGGTGGGCGACGGATCCCGGTGGTGAGGTGCGTTCGGCGCTGCACGGGCTGCACGGCTGGGCGGAGCGGGAGGAGGTACGGGCGCCGCAGGGCACGGCGTTCACCGGGTGGGCGGTCCTGCCCCGGCTGGCGGCGGAGGTCGAGGGTACGGCGGTGCTGGTGGCCCTTGCCTCGCTCACCGCGGAGCCGGGGGCCGCGGGCCTCGGCGTGGCGGTCAGCGGGGTGGACGTGGACGTGGACACGGTGGAGGTCCGCTGGGCGGACGACGGTGCGGTCACCCGGGTCGGCTTCGCCCCGTTGGAGGTCGTGCACGCCGGCTGAACGGGAAGGGGCGCCCCGGCGGCGCCCCTTCCGGCTCACGCGTCGGTGCGGATCACCACCGCGAGTGTGCGCGGGCCGTGCACGCCCTCCACCCGCTCCAGCTCGATGTCGGAGGTGGCGGACGGGCCGCTGATCAGGGTCGTCGGCCGCTCCGGCACCAGCCGTGCGACCGCCTCCGGGACGCCGACGACGACGGAGGACAGGCCGACGACGCACACGTGCAGGTCCGGGACGAGGGACAGTGCCCGCCGGCCCTGGTCCGGGGATCCGTCCAGGAAGATCGTGCCCGTCTCCGCGCAGCTGACGGCCGAGGCGGTCACCACCCCGTCGAGCGCGTCCAGGCTCGGCGCCGGGATGTCCGCGGTATCCCGGCGCACCTCGCCGTCGTAGGCGGTGAGCCATCCTTCGTCGAGCCCGGCGGGCACCCCGATCCGCCGGGCGCCGTGCGCCGCGAGCACCTCCGCGATCACCCGGGCCGTGTCGTCGGCGGTGCAGGGGTACACCCGCGCCTTGTAGTCGACGAGCCGGTCGGTGAGGAGGGCGAGGCGTTCCCCGTCGGGGAGGGTGCGGCCGGTCCGGTAGTCGCGGGGGACGGTCGTGGCGGGCGCGGGCGCCAGGGCCAGGGCGTCCCTGATCCGGCCGAGCACCGTGTCACGGGCGGTCGTCGTCACAGGTCCTCCGTGGGGTCGTCGGTGGCGGTCCTCGTCACCGGGTCCTTCGTGCGGTCGTCGGTGGCGGGCGGGACGCCCTCTTCGGCGGCGGTGCGCAGCGTCGCCGCGCCTTCCGCCGACGCCAGCCAGGAGCGGAAGGACTGCTTGGGCGGGGCGGTGGTGTCGCGGCTGTCGCTCCAGCCGTCGAACGGGGCGGGCAGGCGCGTGATCGTGCCGTCGCGTCCGCCGACGACCCGGCCGAGGGCAGCGGCCTTCTGCACGGCCGTGAACACCTTCGGCCTCTTCATCACGGCGGCGGCGGCCTTCATGGCCAGCTTCTCCGCCGTGGTGCCGGACTGTTCGGTGTGCTGGTGACGCAGCTCGACGAGCATCGACGGGATGTCGATCTTGACGGGGCAGGCGTCGAAGCAGGCGCCGCAGAGGCTGGAGGCGTACGGCAGCGAGCTGTTGGGGTCGTCCTTCGCCGCGTCCATCCCGGCGAGCTGCGGGGTCAGGACCGCGCCGATGGGACCGGGGTAGGTCGACCCGTAGGCGTGCCCGCCGGTCCGTTCGTACACCGGGCACACGTTGAGGCAGGCCGAGCAGCGGATGCAGTTGAGGGCCTCGCGGCCGATGGTGTCGGCGAGCGCGGCGGTGCGGCCGTTGTCGAGGAGCACCAGGTGGAAGTCCTGCGGCCCGTCGCCGGGGGTCACACCGGTCCACATCGAGGTGTACGGGTTCATGCGCTCACCGGTCGAGGACCGCGGCAGCAACTGGAGGAAGACCTCCAGGTCCTGATAGCGCGGCAGGACCTTCTCGATGCCCATGACGGTGATGAGGGTGTCGGGCAGCGTCAGGCACATCCGGCCGTTGCCCTCGGACTCGACGACGGAGAGGGTGCCGGTCTCGGCGATGCCGAAGTTGGCGCCGGAGACGGCCACCTTGGTCGTCATGAACTTCTCGCGCAGATACGCGCGGGCCGCGGCGGCGAGGTGCGCGGGCACGTTGTCCAGGCCGGGGTCGACGCCGGGGATCTCGTCGAGGAAGATCTGCCGGATCTCGTCCCGGTTGCGGTGGATCGCGGGCACCAGGATGTGCGACGGCTTGTCGTCGGCGAGCTGCACGATGAGCTCGGCGAGGTCGGTCTCGTACGGGGTGATGCCGAGCGATTCGAGGTGTTCGTTGAGGCCGATCTCCTGGGTGGCCATCGACTTGACCTTGATGACGTCGCTGCTGCCCGTCGCCCTGACCAGCCGGGCGACGATCTCGTTGGCCTCGCCGCCGTCGCGTGCCCAGTGGACGGTGCCGCCGCGCTCGGTGACCTTCTGCTCCAGCTGCTCCAGGAGTTCGGGGAGCCGGTTCATGGTGTCGGTCTTGATGGCCGATCCGGCGTCGCGCAGCTCCTCCCAGTCGGGGAGTTCACCGGTGACGGCGAGCCGCTTGGTGCGGATGGTACGGGTGGCCTTGCCGAGGTTGCGGCGCAACTGCTCGTTGCCCAGCTCGTCGTGGGCGGCCTTCGGGAACGTACGGTCGCCGCGCAGGTTTCCCGTCCCGTACGGGGAACGGGGCGGGGTGGCGGGCATGCCGAGGAAGGTGCTCATCGGGCGGCCTCCGTCAGGGCGTACGGCGCGGTACGGGTGGAGCCGAGGATCTGGGCCAGGTGCAGGGTGCGCGTACCGGACCTGATGCGGGAGAGCCCGCCGCCGATGTGCATCAGGCAGGAGGAGTCGCCGGCGGTGCAGACCGCGGCCCCCGTCGTGGCGATGTCGCGCATCTTGTCCTGGAGCATCGCGGTGGACGTCCCGGCGTTCTTGACGGCGAAGGTGCCGCCGAAGCCGCAGCAGGACTCGGCTTCGGGGAGTTCGACGAGGTCGATCGCCTCGACGGCGCGCAGGAGCCGCAGCGGCTTGTCCCCCACCCGGAGCATACGCAGCGAGTGACAGGTGGGGTGGTAGGTGACGCGGTGCGGGAAGTACGCGCCGACCCGGGTGACCCCGAGGACGTCGACGAGGAGCTCGGAGAGCTCGTACGTCTTGGCTTTGACGGTGGCCACACCCGCGCGGAGCGCGGCGTCCCCGTACCGCTCGGCGACGATCTCGTGCTGATGCCGGACCGATCCGGCGCAGGAGCCGGACGGCATGACGACCGCGTCGATCGAGGGGTCCCCGAACTGCTCGGCGAAGTTGCGCACCAGCGGGACGGGTTCGCGCTGGTATCCGGTGTTGACATGCATCTGCCCGCAGCATGTCTGACCCGGTGGGAACACCACGTCGTGGCCCAGGCGGGCGAGCAGCACCGCGGTGGATTTCACCGCCTCGGGGAAAAGCGTGTCTCCCAGACAGGTGGCGAAGAGTCCGATGCGCATGGGGCCTCCTCGGTCGTTTCTATGGTCCGACCATACTAGCCTCCGTCCGAATGCGGAACCGTGGGCGCGCCCGGGAAACGCCCCGAGAACGCCTGCGCGTCGCCCGCGAAGTGTCCGGACACGAGGAACGGGAGTGGGACGGCGCCTGTGCGCACCGTCCCCACTCCCGTTACCGGCCCCTGCGGGCCGGGCCTCTCGTTCGGATCATGCCGGGCTCGCGGGGCCTGGCCGAACCGGACGACAGGCCCTAGCTAGTGCCGCATCAGGCAACGTCCGCCCTGTCAGTAGTGCGCCTCAACGTCGTATGAGGTCATGAAGCGTGCGTCGCCTTCTTGAAGACTTCGAACACGGCCAGGTAGTTCTTGCCGCTGTAACCCTCGGCGATCGCCTGCTCGGCGATCGCCTTCATCAGCCGCGGCTGGTCGGAGTGAATGCCCTGCTCCACACAGGTGCGGGTGATGTGTTCAAGCGCGTTGAGGTTCATCTCCATGGTGCCCACGTCGCCGGGGTAGTTGCCCCTGTCCAGGTCGGGAGCCTGCTCGGTGAGAGTTGAGTCCACCACCGAGGGCATGAACCAGTTGAGTGCGAGATCGGCGAACGTGACCGCCGAAACGCTCGCCGACCCGACCAGCGCCGTGGCGTGCAGAAAGCCGTTCATGGTCGCGTACATCATGTCGAGCAGTGCCGCGTTGTACAGCACCGCCAGGCTGGGGTCGGAGCCCAGGTACCGGGGGTCGCCCATGCTCGCCAGGGTCGCCCGGTGCTCGTCGAAGACGTCCTGTGAACCGCTATAAAGGAAGACGGAGTCGGGGTGCCCGACGAGCGGCGGCGGCACCATGATCGCGCCGTCCAGATAGCCGATGCCTCGCTCGGTTGCCCAGCTGACCGCAGCGTGCGCTTCATTAGGGGTGCCGGAGTTGAGGTTCACCAGTACGCGGCCCTTCAGGGCGTCACCAGCGGAGTCGAAAACCGCGTACATAATCTCGTAGTCCTTCAGGCACATGATCGTGACAGGGCTCGCGGACACCGCCTCGGCGACGGTCCCCGCGCGGTGGACGCCCTTGGTGACGAGGCTGTTGGCTTTCTCCGGGGTTCGGTTCCAGACGGTCGTGGGGTGGCCGCGTTCCAGAAGCGTCTCGGCCAGGGCGAGGCCCATAGGGCCGAGGCCGATGACGGTAACGGATGTGTGCTGCGGGCTTGTTGATCGCTGGTTCGTCATGCGGAATAGACTGCTGTCTCACATCGATGTGAGAGTCAACTGAACGTGGTGGTCGTCACATGCGCATGGGAGAGTTCTCCCGGCGGACCGGGGTCAGCCAACGCCTGCTGCGCTATTACGAGGAGCAGGGACTGCTCAAGCCATCGCGGCGGCCAAGCGGATATCGCGAGTTCACGGAAGAGGACATTGCCACAGTGCGGGGCATCCGCATGCTGCTCGGCGCCGGTCTCAACACCGCCACGATCGCCGAACTGATGCCCTGCATGGTCGACGACGGGCAGACCCTTGCGCCAGCCTGTTCTGGCATGCTGCCCGACCTGAACCGGGAACGTGAACGCATCAACGAGGCCGTGGCCGGCCTGCTGGCCGCACGGGACACGCTGGACGCCGTCATCGCCGCCACGGCGCCGACCGGAGGCGACGATCCGGAAGCCTGCTACGCGACCGGTGCCGCAAAGCGGCCCGGCGACGCCACTGTGAAGTAACGCAGCGCGGTGAACTGAGCCTCGATGCGATTGAGCGCGCACTCCGCCGTGGCGGTTGTGGCTCGCCCGGCGCCGTCGGCGGGGCTCAGGGACGGGATTCTTGTGCTTGCCTCCGCGTTCGGCCCACTGCCGACCCGGATGCGGCATCAGATTGAGTGGACCAAACTCGTCCATGCAGAAGATGACTTCAGGCTCGCTGTCCTCAGGTATAACCTCGCCGTCGGCGATCGCGTAGAGGTGTTCGACGCGGGCCTTCTTGGCCGCGTAGTCCGGATCACGGGAGGTCTTCCAGGTCTTCAGGCGTTGAAAAGAGACGCCTTCCTCGCGGAGCAGAATGCGTAGGCCCTCGTGGCTGATGTCGTCGACCACCCCCTCGGCGACCAGGAAGTCCGCCAGCTTGGTCAGACTTCAGGCCGAGAACGGCAGGCCGTGCTCGGTGGGCCGGGACTTGGCGATCTTCTTGATCTCGCGGCGCTCGGGCAGGGTGAAGGTCTTCGGCCGGCCGCCCTTGTACTTGGGATAGAGGGAGTCGAAACCGTCGGTGTTGAAAGTATGGATCACATCGCGGACCCGGTCGTCGCTGGTGAACGACACCTCGGCGACCTTCGCCACCGGCATGCTCTGCGCGGACAGCAGCACCATCTGGGCCCGCCTCCAGGTCACCACCGAACCCGTACCGCGGCGGATGATCGCCAGCAGCCGCCTGCCCTCGTCGTCATCGATCTCACGCACGTGTACTCGATCTGCCACCCGCACCTCCTGACGACCGTGCGACCGTGGGTCGCCCAGGACCAGGACCCGGATGGCGCGTCACTCCACAACGGGGCGAACGTTGCCTGATGCGGCACTAGCTCTCGTCGACCAGCGTCCCGTGCAGCCCTCTGATGTGTTCCTCGACCAGGTCCGCCGCCTCCGCGCCCCGCCCCTCGCGCACCAGCCGCAGCAGCCGCGCGTGCTGGGCGTTGAGCGCGGCCGCGGTGGCGGGCCAGTCCTCGGTCTCCTCCAGTGCCCGCAGGATGAGCGGGCGTACGGACTCGCGCACCGCGGAGGTGAGGGTGGAGGTCAGCGCGTTGCCCGAACTCCCGGCGATCAGTACGTGGAAGCGGGTGTCGAGGTCGTTGAACCCGCCCACACCGACATCCGGCTCGCCCATGCGCCGGAGCAGTTCCTCGGCCTCGTCGAGGTCCTCGGCCGGCGCGTGCCGCGCGGCGGCCTCGCAGCTCGACCGCTCGAGCACGACCCGCGCCTCCAGCACGTCGTGCAGGCTGTAGCTGCCGAGCGCGAAGTGCAGCCGCAGCAGCCGGCCCAGGGCGTCGTCCGGGTTGCGCACGATCCGCGCGCCCGAATCCGGGCCCCGGCCGGGCTGGGCGACCAGGACGCCGATGGTCTCCAGCACCCGCAGCGCCTCACGCAGGGCGGACCGGCTGACTCCGAGGACGGGTGCGAGCTCACGCTCGGGCGGCAGACGGTCGCCCGCCTTGAGCTCTCCGGCGAAGACACGCTCCTCGATGCTCTGGAGCACGAGTTCGTGCGTGCGGGACTGCCGTACGGGTTGCCACTCGACGGCCATCCGCTACTCCCTGCTCCGGACGATACGCATGATCCGACTATGTCACACAGCACGTGTGGTCGGACCAAAGCCGGAGGGGCCGTCGAGCCGGGCCCGCCCCAACGGCTTCGGCGGCCACCGGGGCCGGCTGTCGGGGTCAGCGGGTGCGCGGCAGCCCACCGCGTCGCACCCGGCCCCGGCTGCTCCTTCGTTGCGGATCGAAGAGCTGGCCGGCCACCCCGGACACCACGAGTCCCGCGGCGATGAGCAGACCGTGCCCGATGACGATGCCGGTGAGCAGGGCGCCGAGCCCCGCACCGAGCCACAGCCAGGCGAGGCCGCGGCCGTACGCGCGTGGAGCGCGGGGTGCGCCGTGGCCGTCGGCGGAGCAGGGTCTGTCGTGGCGGCTCCGGTCGTCGAGGCCGCTCAGTCGCTCGTCGTAGTGCGCCATGGTGACTCCCTCCCGGTACGGAAACCCGTTGAGCACCTGGCTCCATCGTCGTCCGGGGAGGGGGCCTGGACCATAGGGGCTGACACCCATCTTCGGGGGTGCCCACCATGCAGACACCCTGCCGTCCGTCCCCCACCGGCCCGGGAACCTCGGCACCGGCCATAGTGGAGACTGTCAACCGCTGACGCGACCACCCGAAGGAGGCCGTGCGGTCTTGTCACTGTTCTGGCGCATCTTCCTGCTCAACGCCGCGGTACTGGTGGCGGCCGGTGCCCTGCTGCTGCTCGGCCCGATCACCGTGTCCGCCCCGGTGGTACTGACCGAGGCCCTGATCCTGGCCGGCGGCATGACCTTGATGCTGGGAGCGAACGCGCTGCTCCTCAGGCTGGGCCTGGCCCCGTTGCAGCGGGTCACCCGCGCGATGACGACGACCGACCTGCTGAGCCCCAGTCCGCGTCCCGAGGTCGCGGGGCAGGGCGAGATCGCCGATCTCATCGAGACGTTCAACAGCATGCTGGACCGTCTGGAGGCTGAGCGAGCGACCAGCAGCGCCCGTGCGCTCTCCGCCCAGGAGGGCGAACGGCGGCGGGTCGCACAGGAGTTGCATGACGAGGTCGGCCAGACCCTCACCGCGGTCCTGCTCGAACTGAAGAGGGTCGCGGGCCATGCCCCGGAGCCACTGCGCGAGGAGCTGATCCACGTCCAGGAGATCACCCGGGGCAGCCTGGACGAGATCCGCCGGATCGCCCGCAGGCTGCGCCCCGGGGTGCTGGACGAGCTGGGTCTGGTCAGCGCGCTGACGGCCCTGATCACGGAGACGCCGACCCCGGACGGCCTCGTCATCAGGCGGCGGATGGAGAAGGACCTGCCCGAACTGGGCCACGAGGCCGAGCTGGTGGTCTACCGCATCGCCCAGGAGTGCCTCACCAACACGGTCCGGCACGCCCAGGCCACCCTGCTCGAACTCTCCCTGTGCCACAGCCCGCAGGGGGTGGAGCTGCGCATCCGTGACGACGGCCGTGGCCTCGGGGGCGCCCCCGAGGGCGCGGGCCTGCGCGGCATGCGCGAACGCGCGCTGCTGATCGGTGCCGAACTGACCCTCGGCGACGGCCCGTCGGGTGGCACCGACGTACGCCTCGACGTGCCTGTACGAAACGGAAGCGCCTGATGCCCGACTCCCCGACCACGTCCGCCGCCTCGGACTCCCGCCCCGCCAGGACCCGGATCCTGCTGGCCGACGACCACGCCCTGGTCCGCAGGGGGGTGCGGCTCATCCTCGACGGCGAACCGGATCTCCAGGTCGTCGCCGAGGCGGGCGACGGCGCCGAGGCCGTCGAACTGGCCCGCGCCGAACAGCCTGACCTGGCCATCCTCGACATCGCCATGCCCCGCCTGACGGGTCTTCAGGCGGCCCGGGAGCTGTCCCGGGTGATGCCCGGACTGCGCATCCTGATGCTGACCATGTACGACAACGAGCAGTACTTCTTCGAGGCGCTCAAGTCCGGCGCCTCGGGGTATGTACTGAAGTCCGTGGCCGACCGGGACCTGGTGGAGGCCTGCCGGGCCGCCATGCGCGACGAGCCGTTCCTCTATCCGGGCGCGGTCACCGCCCTCATCCGGAACTACCTCGACCGCGTCAGGGAGGGGGGTGACGTCCCGGCGCGGGCGATCACCGACCGCGAGGAGGAGGTCCTGAAGCTGGTCGCCGAGGGGCACTCGTCGAAGGAGATCGCCGACCTCCTCGTGATCAGCGCGAAGACCGTCGAGCGGCACCGGGCGAACATCCTGCAGAAGCTGGGCCTCCGCGACCGACTGGAGCTCACGCGGTACGCGATCCGGGCCGGTCTGATCGAACCGTAGGGCCGCGCGGCGGCCCCTCCTGCCCGTCCCGCCCGTTCGCGCGACGGCACGATGTTCCTGAGACGTGACTACGGCCACGCTGTGCGTTTCATACGTTTCTCAGCCAGTGCGCCTACGGTTTCTCTCGTGACCCAGACGACCCCGCCCGGATGGCACGCAGACCCCGGGTACTCAGGAATCGGCCCCGCCCAGGAACGCTGGTGGGACGGGAGCCGGTGGACCGACCAGCTCCGTGAACCCCCGGCGGCCGTCCGCCGCCGACGGATACGCATCGGTGCCGGGATAGCCACCGGCGTCGTACTGCTCGCGGCCGTGGGCGGCGGCGCGTACCTGCTGGGGGACAGCGGCTCCGGCACGAACGACACGTCGGCCACCGCCCCTTCGCAGGACCCCGGCGGCCCGGGCGGCGGCGGGCAGGACGGTGGCGAGGAGAACGGCGGCGGGGGCCAGGACCCCGGCCAGGGAACGCCGCAGACCGAGGAGGGGTACGCCACCGACCTGGCCAGCGGCATCAGCATCCCCGTGCCGGACGGCTGGACCGGGCAGTCCGGACCTGTGGGCGCGGGAGTGACCACGGGCACGTACACCTGCCCCGGTGACGAGGCCCAGAAGTGCGTGCGCGGCGGGGTGTTCTCCGCCCCGGCCCAGGCCCTCAAGGTCACGGCGACCACGGCGAAGGCCGCGGCGGAGGCGGACATCGAGACCAACGCCGAGGAGTCGTACGGCGAGGAGATCTACGGCGGGATCACCTCGCACCAGCAGCTCAAGTCCGAGGCGGTCACCGTGGCCGGCCAGAAGGGCTATCTGGTGCGCTGGAAGGTGGTGACGAAGGACGGCGACGACGGGTACGTCGAGTCGCTCGCGTTCCCCTCGCCCAACATCGAGGGGATGCTGGTCGTCGTACGCTCCGGCTTCGACATCAACGCCAAGGCGCCGAAACTCTCCGTCCTGGACGACATCACCAAGGGCATCAAGGCGGCGGAGGGAACCGGTTCAGGCACCGGCCGGACCGCCTGACGTCGACCGCGGACGCCTCGGAGGCCGTACCGGAAGCATCCGGTACGGCCTCCGGCCGTGCGGGGGGGGCGGACGAACGCGGGTCACCGCCCCGCGCCCACCCGTGGCGTTCGTCAGGCGACCGGGACCGGGAAAGTCGGGTACTCCACGCCGGAGACGTGCTGGACGACGCGGATCACCTGGCAGGAGTAGCCGAACTCGTTGTCGTACCAGACGTAGAGGATCGCGTTGTCACCGTCGACCTTGGTGGCGCCCGCGTCGATGATCGAGGCGTGACGCGAGCCGATGAAGTCGCTCGACACCGCGTCGGGCGCGGTCGTGAAGTCGATCTGGCGCTTGAGCGGCGAGGTCAGCGACACGTTGCGGAGGTGGTCGAGGACGTCTTCACGGTTGGTCTCGCGCCCGAGCCGCAGGCTGAGGATCGCGATCGACACGTCCGGGACCGGGACACGGATCGAACTGCCCGTGATCGGCGCCTTGAGGTCGGGCAGCGCCTTGGCCACGGCGGAGGCGGCACCCGTCTCCGTGATGACCATGTTGAGCGGCGCGGAACGGCCTCGGCGGTCGGCCTTGTGGTAGTTGTCAAGCAGGTTCTGGTCGTTGGTGAACGAGTGGACGGTCTCCACGTGGCCACGCAGCACGCCGTACTCGTCGGCCATCGCCTTCAGCGGCGGGACGATCGCGTTGGTGGTGCAGGACGCGCAGGACAGGATCCGCTCGTCCGGCTTGATCGTGTCGTGGTTGACCCCGTGCACGATGTTGGGGACGTCGCCCTTGCCCGGCGCGGTCAGGACGACCTTGTCGACGCCGGGACGGAGGTGCTCCGAAAGCCCCTCGCGGTCACGCCACTTGCCCGTGTTGTCGATGAGGATGGCGTCCTTGATGCCGTACGCCGTGTAGTCGATCTCCGACGGGTCGTCGGCGTAGATCACCTGGATCTCGTTGCCGTTGGCGATGATCCTGTTGTTCGCCTCGTCGACCGTGATCGTGCCCTGGAACTGGCCGTGGATCGAGTCGCGGCGCAGCAGTGAGGCACGCTTGACGATGTCCTGGTCACCGGCCCGGCGGACGACGACGGCACGCAGCCGCAGGCCGTTGCCGGATCCGGACTTCTCGATGAGCAGCCGCGCGACGAGACGGCCGATGCGGCCGAAGCCGTAGAGCACGACATCGCGTCCCTCGCGGCGCTCGATCTTGTTGGCACCCGTGGCGTCGGCGACGGCCTCGGCGGTGAACTCCTCCGCCGAGAGCCCGCGGTCGTCGGCCTTGTAGGTCGCGGCGAGCATCCCGATGTCGATCTGGGAGGGGCCGAGATCGAGGGCGGTGAGGGCCTGCAGGAACGGCAGCGTCTCGGTGACCGAGAGCTCCTCGCCTGCGATCTGCCGGGCGAACCGGTGGGTCTTGAGGATGCTGACCACCGACTTGTTCACCAGGGAGCGGCTGTGGAGGAGGACGGTGACGTCCCGCTCCCGGTGCAGCTTCCCGATGACGGGGATCATCGACTCCGCGATCTCCTCGCGGTTCTTCCAGTTGGTGAACGAGTCGTCATTGACAGTCACAGGTTCATCTTTCGAGCTAGGCGGTGCTCATATGTTAACCCGCCCATATTTCCAGCATCCAGGCGGTGCCGCCCGAGCCGGAGCCCGCACTGCCGAAGATGGACGAACCGGGATGAAGGGCGCCATCGACGCATCAGGTAGAGCCCGTGAACACGACTGCCTGACCGAACGTCGTCGGCCGGGTTGCCCAGAGCCCGGACGGGCCGCACGACCCGGACCAGGCGGCATGCTGGGGCGGCACTTCCCCGGCTCGCGCGGCAGGGTCTCGCTATACCCTGGGCAGCCGGTGGGACGCGCCCGCGTCGCAAGCTGTGGCATGTCGTTCCGCTCTCCCGGCCGGCCGGGCCCCGGGGCAGGTCGCACGGCCGCCGGGGAGCTGTCCACTCATGTGAGCGAGATGCCGGAGAGGCTGACAGGGGCGCAGCGTCCCACTTTCTCCACGCTATTCGCCGGCCCCCAGAAACTCCGCCAACGGGCGTAGTCCCGGTGGCCTGTCGGGGAGCTCCCACAGGTCACGCACGATGGCCACGGCCGGCGTGTGGTGCCTCATCCATACCGGCGCGACCCGACGGAGGGACTCCAGGGTCTTCACCGCATCGACCGCGTCCCCGATGTCTCCATCTCCATCATCGCCGCCGCGCGCCCGTAGCCGCCGCTCCGCGCGGCCGACGTAGCGGCACTCATGGTCAGTGCCCCCACACCTTCAGGCCGTCGGCAGTCTCGTCGCGGCCTGCGTTCACCAAGTTGTCCGCGGCGCGGAGGGCGATACCCAGCGCATCCTCCAGACGGCCCTGTCTCCGGTAGGTCCAGGCCGTGGAGTTGACGATCATCGGCAGGAGCAGTGGATCGGAGGGCCGGATCTTCCCCTCGCCCAGCGGATGAAGGCTGCCGGTGCGCACCACCGATCCGTATGAGATCGACCTCGGTGAACCGCCTCGACATGGGCGCGCACCGCTCCGGCGCGCGCTCCTCGACCTCGTCGCCGTGGGAACGGGTCGTGCGCCGTCGAAGCGCACGGTCAGATCAATGGCCCGGCGATCAGCACCCCGACGTGGTGCGCGTCGTCAGGGCGTTCACTCGTCTCCGCTGGGAGCATGGCTGAGGTCCACGACGCAGAAGATGTTGCCGTCCGGGTCGGCCAGGACGACGAAGTCGGGATCTGTCGGGTACAGGGGCCAGTCCACCGGTGCGGCGCCGAGAGAGATCAGCCGCCGGACCTCCGCCTGCTGCTCCTCCGCCGTGTCCGTGAAGAGGTCCAGGTGAAGGCGGGGTCGCGGCTCGGAGGGCGACACGCTGCGTTGCAGACCGAGGGCGCGACCGGAGCCGTCGGCGTGGTTGAGGGTCTGCCATGTGTCGCTCTTCCACTCCTGAGCGGCGACGAGGTTCAAAGCCTTCGACCAGAAGGCCACAGCGCGAGACATGTCCGTGACACCGATGACGGGGATTCCGAGACGCAGCATGGGAGCGAGCCTAGGGCGTCCTGACGGGCCATCGACACATCGGGAAGCCGCTTTCACCATTCGCGGACAAGGACCTCAAGGCCCGGTCACACAATCCGCCGGGGCACACGACCCGCTTGGCGGCAGGCAGCATCAACGCGGAATGCATCCGCGACCGCGGATTCGACAAGGGGCACGCTCGACTTCCACGGCTGCCCCCCGGCCGTCCATCAGCTCCTTCACGGCCGCCCGGGGCCGGAGCGCTTCCAGGTCCGCGGATACGTCGAGGAAGGAACCATTACGACCCCTTACGAGCTCCTCGCGAGCGACGGCGTGTCCCGGCACGACCTGGCCGTCACCGCGTTGGGGCATCTGTACGGACGCGCCTCGGTCACCGGCGATCTCGCCACCGCGCACGCACGCCACCGCGACAGGCTGCGCGAGGAGATCCGGCGCACCGGCACCGACCCTGCGGAGATCACCGAGTGGACGTGGCAGCGGTAAGCCGCCCCGGGCAGGCACCCGCTCCGAACCGGGCGGCGTGCGAGAAGCGGCTGTGCCGGGTTGAGCCCGGTCTGCCTGCCCGGTCATCGAGCCGCGGGCAGGCGTGCCCGGCGGCGTTTCAGGCGGGCTGCGGCCACGATGGGGCGCGGCGGATGCCTGCCGTAACGCAATCGGACGAGAGCAGTGAGTGGGCGAACACGCGCGCCCTGACTTCCCGTACCGGGCCGGAGCGGGAAAGGTACGCCAGGCGGTGTCCTCCCATTCGCTCGGCCTGGTGCCGGCCAGGCTGTTCCCCCTCCCAGGGCCGGCCCGGTCCATCGCCGCCGCCTACGACGAGGAGCAGCTGCGCCAACTCCGGGCCCCCGGCGACCGGATCCGGGACGTCGCAACCGCGGACTTCTGGAGCCGCAGCTCAAGAACTGGCGGTCCAAGCTCCTCGCGGTCGCCTCCATGCCCATCCCCACCGTCTGGCTCCGCCCGGCACGGTTCCCCCGAATCCAAGCCTGTCGGTGCCCCGCACCCACACATACCCGTGTCGAGGGCTGGGCGTGGAGCCAGTTGCTCGCCCAACCGGGCGGGGCACCGCGGTTACCAACCGGGCGGGGGCACCGCGGTCACGCCGTCAGCCGCGCGTCCTGGCCACGCATTCGGTCACGGCGGCCCGAAGGCTGCCCGCACGGGCAAGGGCCTCCCGCTGGGCCCGTGCCCCCGTCCCGCGCTCCAGCACCGTTTTGAGCGCTGTCTCGACCCGTGCGAGGTCGCCGCTGTCCTCCAGGGCGTCGCGGACGTACGCGAGCAGGGCGCCCACGACGTCGGGCGCCGGTTCGGGACGCATGGTCAGGGGGTGGAGGAGCTGGCCGTCCAGCCCTGAGCGGCCTGCCTGCCAAGCGGCCAGGCGCAGAACGCCCACCCCGACCGGTTCGGACGGCTCCCCGGCGGCCCAGCTGCGTGCCGTTGTTTCGACCAGACCGCGCACGAGCGTGGCGAGCATCGCGGCGTCGGCGGGATCCAGGCACACGTCCGCCACTCGGACCTCGACCGTCGGGTACCGGTGCGAGAGCCGTGCGTCGAAGTAGATCATTCCCTTGTCGCGCAGGACTCCTGTGTCGACGAGTGCGTCAACGTGTTCGTGGTAGCGGTCCGCGGAGCCGAAGGCCTCGACCGGACCGGCGGAAGGCCAGCGTCCCCAGACCCTGCTCCGGTAGCTGGCGTACGCGGTGTCGCGCCCCTGCCAGTAGGGGGAGTTGGCGCTGAGCGCAAGCAGCACCGGCAGCCAGGGGCGGATACGGTCCAGCACACCGACGCCCTCCTCGTCCGAGTCCACCGAGACGTGCACATGGCATCCGCAGGTCAGTTGCTCCTGTGCCGTCAGACCGAACCTCTCGGCCAGCCACCGGTACCGCTCGTCGCTCCCGATCGCAGGGCTGACCGGCAGAGGTGAGGTCGCGAGGGCCACCACGGCAGCCCCGGCCTGCGCGGCGTTCCTGGCCGCCTCGGCCCGCGAGCGAAGGATCTCCTCCGCGAGTTCACGCATGTCGGCGCGCGGTTCGGTGGCGAATTCCAGCTGGTGGTCATGGAGCTCCGACTCGAAGACCGAGCCCGCCTCCGCTCGGCGTTCCGCCAGGGCCAGCACAGCCGTGGAGAGCGCACGGGGCTCCCCGCTCTCCTCGTCGACGAGGAGCAGTTCCTCCTCGACACCCACCGTCCGCACCATCTTGTCCTCCCGGTCTGGTCCGACAAGCTCGCCACCGTCGGGCGCGCCTGTCCTGTCATTCATCAGCTTCCCCGCCCTCTCCGCTTTACCGTCCGTCAAACTCATCGGGCACCAAATTGCGGCTTTCGGCCAAGCGACTGGGCCAAGGCCACTCCCCCGCCCGGGATGCCCGCGTTCTCGCCGGGTCCCACACCGGCGGTGTGCCCGATCGAGGTGTGGCAGCCTGGAGAGGGCAGGAAGCCACGCGCGGCGGGATCACGGGTGCGCACGAATGTGCGAGGCCGTTTCCGGCAGCGACGAAAGGCACCCGTGCGGCGCGGCAGGTCGACAGCAGGGGCATCGTGCTCCTGGGCCGCACCTCGGGCTTGTACGCGGAGTGCACCCGCGGCTGCGTCTTCGCCACCAGGGCAAAGCGAACCTCGCGCTCTTCGAGTACATCGACGGCTTCTACAGCCCCCGCCGCATCCGAAAGCGACGGAGCGGCCTCAATTGGATCGCTGTATCTCTTTGTCTCGCTATGCCCGACTCGGGTCATTAGATCGGCACGTGGGTGCGCAACTGATTCCGCCCCCCACGTGCCATTCGACAGACCTTGGGCGATCTCGCCGCCACGGACAGCACGCGGGGCGGGACCGACTATGTGACAGCAAACTGCACTTTTTTGTATCCCTTCGCACTCGACCGCCGAGTACGCGGACGATCCCCGCGGGTCGGGGAGACGGGAACAGCGCTCTTGACGTGTTCCTGGTTTCGGTGGCGCAGGTGGTACCCCGGGTTCCCTTTGCCACCCGGCCGTCATCCGGATGCGTACGCCGGAGGGAGGGAGGGCGAGCGGCGGGGGTGGGGCGCGTTCCGCCCGGATGCTCGAGTCAGTCCTTACCTTTCGCGATATGAGACTGAAGCACTTTGGCAGCCCGGCCGCGAGGCGCGGGCAGAACAGACGTGGGCGGTGGACCGCCGCGGGTCTCGGTGTGCTGGGGCTGGCGGCGTCCGTCCTGCGGCTGCCGGGTCAGACGGCGCCGCGCAGGGCGTGGGCGTGCCGCTGGTGGACGAGACGTTCACCGGGGCCAGTGCCGTTGCGGGGTTTACGGATGGCTTTGCCCCTGCTGCGGGTCCGGGCGACAGCGATCAGGCCAGGGTGAGGAAGAGCTTCTCCAGTTCTGCCTCGTTCATGGCGGGGGTGCCGCCGTCCTCGGGGGCGGTCAGGCATTCGCGCATGCGGCCGGCGATGATTTTGAAGCCGGCACGGTCCAGTGCGCGGCTGACGGCGGCGAGTTGGGTCACCACGTCCCGGCAGTCGCGGCCTTCCTCGACCATCGTGATGACTCCCGCCAGCTGGCCCTGTGCGCGGCGCAGGCGGTTGAGTACCGCGCGGGCGGAGGCTCCGTCCTCGACGGTCGCGGCGGCCTGTGTGGTTTCCGGGGCGGGGTTCGACAGGGCCGGGTTCATCCGTTGAGCTCCTTGGTGAGTCGGGCGAGCGCGTTGTCCAGTCCGTGGGTGGCCTCGCTCGTGACCGAGGTCAGGGTGTCGAGGCCGGTCAGAGTGACCATGACGGCGGGGTCCAGCGCCTGCACCACCGTCTGCGATCCCTCGGCGCGAATCACCACATTGCAGGGCAAAAGGAGCCCGATGCCCCGGTCGGCGTCGAGGGCCCGTTCCGCCAGCCGCGGGTTGCAGGCCCCCAGGATGAGGTAGTCCTCCATCTCCCGGCCGAGCTTGGCCTTGAGGGTTGCCGCCATGTCGATCTCGGTGAGCACTCCGAAACCCTGCGCGGCGAGGGCTTGCCGGGCGGCGGCCACGGTGCGGGCGAAGCCGGCGTGGACGCGCACGGTCCGGTCATATCCCATGATCTTCCTTCCTGAGTCCGGATGAACGGGGCAATTCCCCTCCGACTATACCCCCGGGGGTAATCTGTTACGGTGGATTTAATACCCGGGGGGGTATCCATTCAGGAAGTGAGCGGCACATGTTCTTCGTCGACACCATCGAGATCGAGGGCCTGGGCAATCGGCACTACCTGGCCGGGGGCACCCGGTCCGCGGTGGCGGTGGACCCGCCGCGTGACATCGACCAAGTGATCGCGGCGGCCGCGCGGCGCGGGGTGCGCATCACACACGTGGTGGAGACGCACATCCACAACGACTATGTGACTGGTGGCCTGGAGCTGGCCCGGCTGACCGGCGCCGCGTACCTGGTGCCGGCCGCCGCCCAGGTCTCCTTCGCACGCGTCCCGGTGAGTGACGGCGACGTGATCGAGGTCGACCAGGAGCTGTCCGTACGGGCTCTGGCCACTCCCGGCCACACCCCGCACCACACCGCCTACGTCCTGGAGGACTGCGGGACGCCGGTCGCCGCGTTCACCGGCGGTTCGCTGCTCATCGGCACCGTGGGCCGCCCCGACCTGGTCGAACCCCGCCTCACGGAACACCTCGCCCGTGCCCAGCACGCCTCCGCACACCGGCTCGCCACGGAGCTGCCCGACGACACCTCGGTCCTGCCCACCCACGGGTTCGGCAGCTTCTGCTCCTCCGGACAGGCCGAGGGTGACGCGAGCACCATCGGCCGGGAGAAGACGGTGAACGCCGCCCTGGCCCAGGACGTCGACTCCTTCGTGGCCGACCTGCTGGCCGGTCTGGAGGACGTCCCTGCCTACTACGCGCACATGGGCCCGGCCAACTCCGCCGGCCCGGCTCCTGTCGACCTGACCGCCCCGCGGCGCGCGGACGCCGAGGAGATCACTGTCCGGCTCGCAGCCGGTGAGTGGGTCGTGGACCTGCGCAACCGTGTCGCGTTCGCCCAGGGCCACGTCGCCGGCTCGTACAACTTCGAGGCCGACGGCAAGATCGCCACCTACCTGGCGTGGATGATCCCCTGGGGCAAGCCCGTCACCCTGCTTGCTGAGACACCCCAGCAGCTCGCCGAAGCCCAGCGCGAACTGGTCCGGGTCGGGATCGACCGCCCCGCAGCCGCCGCGACCGGCGGCCCGTCCGACTGGCTGCGTCCCGGCGATGTCCCGGCCTCGTTCCGCCGCGCGGTCTTCGCCGACCTGGCAGCCGAGCTCTCCGGGGCAGAGGTCTTGCCGGTGGTCCTGGACGTACGCCGCGATTCCGAGCGCGCCGGCGGGTACATCGAGGGCTCGGTCCACATTCCCGTGCACACGCTGCACGAGCGGATCGACGAGGTGCCCTCCGGAGAAGTGTGGGTGCACTGCGCCGGCGGCATGCGGGCCGGGATCGCGGCCTCCTTGCTGGACGCGGCCGGGCGCGACGTGGTCGCCGTCGACGACGGCTTCGACCAGGCCGCAGACGCCGGCCTGACCGTCCGCACCGCCGCTTGAACCCTTATCGCCCCGAGAGGAGTCCCGCCATGTCCGTCTTCCGTCCCGGTCCCGGTCCGGGTCCCGGTCCCGGTCGCCTTGGCGTCGTGGAGGCCCACCGCATGCTCCAGCAAGCCACCGCCGTCCTGCTGGACGTGCGCGAGACCGAGGAATGGCGGGCTGGGCACATCCCCGGCGCCCAGCACCTGCCACTGTCCCGACTGACGGCCGGAGCGAAGGTGCCGAGCACGCACGCCGACTCGCGCCTCGTGCTGATCTGCCGCTCCGGACATCGCTCCCAACACGCCGCCCTCCTCCTACGTGAACGGGGCATGAACGCAGTCGACGTCACCGGCGGGATGGAGGAGTGGGTCCGGCAGGCGCTGCCGGTCCAGGACGCTGCCGGGGCAGCGGGGACCGTCATATGAGCGTGCTCATCCTCGCCCTGGTGGCGGGAGCGGTGGTCGGGCTGGCCCTGGGCGGGCTCGGCGGGGGCGGCAGCGTGCTGGCTGTGCCCGCGCTGATCTACCTGCTCGGCTTCAGCCCCGTCGCCGCCACCACCGCGAGCCTGATCATCGTCGCCGCGACATCCATCAGTTCTCTGGCCGCCCACGCCCGGGACGGCAACGTCCGTTGGCGGGCCGGGCTGCTGTTCGCCGCTGCCGGCATCGGTCCCGCCATGCTCGGCGGCCTCGCGGCCAGCCGCATCCCCGCCCCGGTCCTGACCGTCGCATTCTCGGTGATCGCCGCACTCGCGGCCTGGCGGATGCTCCGCCCAAGCCGCCCCGCACCAGACCGTTCCGTGCGGCCGGCCAGAGCCGCAGGGGCCGGGGCCGGGCTGGGCGCCGTCACCGGCGTGCTCGGTGTCGGCGGAGGCTTTCTCGCCGTGCCCGCCCTTGTCGGCGCCCTCGGCCTGCGCATGAAGGCTGCCGTCGGCACCAGCCTCTTGGTCATCATCATCAATTCGCTCGCCGCGCTCGCCACCCGCACCGGCACCGGCGACGGCCTCGACTGGGCCGTCATCGCCCCCTTCACAGGAGCCGCGATCCTCGGCGCATGGGACGGCAAACGCCTTGCCTCGAAGATCTCCGGCAACCGCCTGCAGCACGTCTTCGCCTACGTCCTGCTCGCGGTGGCCGCCTTCATGCTCCTCGACACCCTCATCTGACCCAGCCCCACCCGAACCGAAGGACAGAACAGACCCCATGAACCCGACTCTCACCACCAGTGCCGTCCGTGAGCGCCTGCACACCCTGGTCGTCATCGACGTACGCACCCCCGGTGAATACGCCGGCGGACACCTGCCCGGCGCCCACAACATCCCCCTCGACGACCTCGAACACGCCCTGCCCGCCCTCCGCGAGGTGGCCGACCGCGGCGACCTCCTCGTGGTCTGC
Source organism: Streptomyces sp. NPDC058637 (assembly GCF_042717325.1). Taxonomy (NCBI): domain Bacteria; kingdom Bacillati; phylum Actinomycetota; class Actinomycetes; order Kitasatosporales; family Streptomycetaceae; genus Streptomyces; species Streptomyces sp. NPDC058637. Next base: position 91,294 of record NZ_JBHXRD010000023.1, read on the forward strand.
GCCTCCGGCACCCGCTCGCAGAACGCCAGCACCACGCTGTCCCGCAACGGCATACCCGCCGCCGGCCTCGAAGGCGGCACCGCCGCCTGGGCCTCGGCGGGAGGAGAACTGCACCGCCCGGCCACCACCGCAGCGCCCAGATGGGCCATGGACCGCCAAGTCCGTCTCACCGCAGGCTCCGTCGTCCTGCTCGGGCTGCTCCTCGGCCAGGTGATCCACCCCGCCTTCCAGCTGCTCTCCGCAGGCATCGCCGCCGGCCTCGCCTACTCCGCCCTCTCCAACAGCTGCGCCATGGCCACCCTGCTCGGGAAACTCCCCTACAACCGCACCAGCCGCACCGACCTCGACAACACCCTCACCACCCTGCGAAGCAACTGACCGCGATACGCGCGAGGGCAGCTCACAGCGACACCCTCGCCAACGGGCGCCAGCCGGCCCCGTCCCGGATCGCCTACTTCCCGACGGGCCGGCCCGCCCGAAAGCCCAGCCTCACGCCTGAGCCGTGGCTGCCCGTGCCGCGAGCCGCTGAGGCCCTCGGGGGTGAAGGCCCACCAGCGCGTCTGACTGCCGTCGGTGAGGCCCGAGACGTTCACGGTCAGGCTCTTTGTGCCGGCCGGTACGGCCACGGTGTAGTGGACGGTCTCGTTGCGGTTCACGCTGCCGCCGGCCGACCATGTGGTGTCCGCGGTCAGCGGGGTGGCTGCCTCGACGGTCAGGAGCGTGGACTGCTCGACGCCGCGGGTGCGGTTGTTGTCGATGGTCAGGACGGCGCTGTGGGTGCCCTGCTCCTTCGGCTCGGCGGTCACCTTGAGCACCGTCGGGACGTCCTTGTCCAGGGTGACGCGCCGGGGGGCGGAGAAGGTGCCGTCGTCGCCCTGGAGGTCGATCTCGTAGGACTGGGCGCCGTCCCTGCCGCCGGTGCGGGTCAGGGTGACGTCGTACGTACGGGACTCGCCGACGCCCTGGCCGCCGCTGCCCGGCGCGCAGCTGTTGAACAGGCCGTTGCCCGCGTGGGGGTGATCAACTTCTCGGAGACCACGGTGCAGACCGGCGCGGGGACGCTGATGTCCTCACTGGTGCGGACGCCCCTGGACAGGAGACTCCACGCCTTCTCGACGTTGAACTGGCCGTTGCCCTGGGCGATGGCGTCCACGTCGCGGTTGTGGTCGGCCGAGGAGTAGATGGCCCTGCGCAGCTCGGCCGGGGTGGCGCTGACGCCCGCCTGCTTGGCGGCGCCCAGCAGGAGCGCTGCGGCACCGGTGGCCTGCGGGGCGGACATGGAGGTGCCGTTCATCATGGAGTAGCCGGCCGGCAGCGTGTAGCCGGTCTCTCAAGCGGCTTCACGCCTGGTGCGGCGAGTACGACCTGTCGCGGAACAAGCGGCCGCCGAACTCTCGCGCTACCTGACGAAGCCGAGGACTACGCCCCGGCTGACGAGCGGCCGCGGCCAGGGGCAGCTCGCACAGGACTCCACGCTCGCCCCCGCCCTGGCGGCAATCCACGGCTTCTACCTGCATCTGGCCGATCTCCGCCGGATCAGCGCGAAGGCGGTCGACGCCCTGTTCGTCACCGCTCCGCACCCGGCGACAGAAAAACTCGTCCGGCCGTCCTGGTGGAACTCGACGAAGCAGACATGGAGTCACCCTGTGGGCGCGCCCATCACGCCCCGGTATCGCTATCGGCACACCCTCGTCCCTCCCGCGCGCTGTCCGGAGGCGCTGCGGGCAGCTCTCGCCTCAGTCCGCCGTCAGCCGTCGCCCCAGGAGGTCCAGTCCGTGCCGGAGCCGGCGGAAGTAGGTGGCCCGGCTCATGTGGAGCCTGCGTGCCAGCTGCTGATGGGTCTGCGGTCGCCCGAGGTAGTAGTGCAGCAGGATCCAGCCGGCCTCGGCGTCCTCGGGTACGACGCTGTCCGCCAGCACGCGCACCCCGTCCCTCAGCGCCTCCCGCAGGTCCTCGGCCGTCGCCGTGCGCGGGGGGCGCAACAGAGGGCTGTGCGCCAGCCAGTCGGCGTCGGTGATGTGGGCGAGGGCCTGCCCCACATCAGGGCCGGTGGGATGCAGGGGGCCGCCGGGCCCCGGTCCGAGGGCGAGCCGTCCCACCCAGTCGGTGATCGCGTCGAGGCCGAAGTCCTGGCTGTAGATCTCGGGTTTCCGGCCGCACCGGTAGACGTCGTCGGTGGTGGTGCCGTGCTGCTGGAAGCGCAGGCCGGTCAGGAGCTGCTGGTAGTGCGGGTTCGGCGTGGAGACGGTCAGCAGCAGGCCGTTGGCCATGACGTGGTGCAGCAGGTCGCGCAACAGCCGCGCGTGCAGGCCGCGCTCCGGGCAGTACGCGGCTCCGAGGACCAGGGACTGCGTCCGCCGCCCGCCCATCAGCCGGTCGGTGTGCTGCTGGAGGAGGGGCTCCATGCTGCCGACGGTACGGTCGGCGACGCGGACCAGGCCCATGACGCCCACGGCCCGGCCGTCGCCGTTCCGGGCCAGCCGGAAGCCGGCTGGGTCGTCGTGCAGCCACTGCTCCACCAGGCGTTCCGTGCGCCGGGTGTCCATGCCCCCTTGCCGTGCCCACCGGTGCATCAGCCCGCCGATGTCATCGGCGTCGCCCGGGACCGCGGTCTGGATCGCGCCGTCGGTCGCGCTTGCCGGGAACAGCGTCTCGCGGATGACGGTGTCGTCGCTGAGGGCCATGGTTCCCTCGGCGAGACGGCTCCGGCGGGCGACGGTCGTCTCCGCCGCCAGTTGCCGTCTCCGGTGGGTGAGCGCGCGGGACCGTGAACCGCTGTGGGCCGCGGGCCGCCGCCACCGGTGGGCCTGATCGATCACGCCGCGGAACGGTTCGAGGACGGAAAGCCCGAGTTCCGTACGGGTCACGAGGCTGAGCCCGCCGAGGGTGTCGAAGAGCTCCTGGCCCGCTCCGAGGAGTTCCCGGTCCCCGCCCCACATGGTGGCGAGCTTCTCCAGGGCGTGCTGCCACCGGTGGGCGGGCTGCTCGCGGGAGAGCCGCTCGGTGATCTCCTGGGCGACCTGGTCGGCGACGGCTCCGGGGGCGTCCGGCGCGGCGCCCGCGTGCAGGGCCCGGCAGGCCGCGCCGGCGATCAGCGGGTTGCCCCCGGCCAGGCGGACGACCAGGTCCCGTGCCGCCGGGTCGGTCAGTTGCGCGTCGGCCGCCAGCCGTGCGATCCGGTCGTCGGGCCACGGGGCGGCCTCGATGACCGTGGCTCCCGAGAGGGTCCATCCGGGCTGGGCCAGCAAGGACCGCCGGCTCACCAGGAGCAGGGGCCCGGGGTACGCGTCGCGCGCGAGCCGCACGTGCTCCAGCACCGCGAGGGCCTCCGGGCCGTCGGCGCTGTCCAGGACCAGCGGCCGGTCGGTGTGCTCGCCGAGCGCCGCCCGTACGGAGTCCGGGGCGTCGCCGCGGGACAGGTCCAGCACACGCGCCGACGGCAGTCGTGACACGAGCCAGGACTTGCCGCTGCCGAGCGGCCCCGTCAGGTTGACCAGCCGGTGGCTCCGCACCGCATCCCGCAGGACGTCGGGCGTCGCCCGCGCCGGAACACCGGCCGTCGTCGCCTCGGCCGTGAGGCCCCCCGCCACGTTCCCCGCAGGCCCGTCATCGATCACGGCGAACACCCTATTGACCGGGCGCCGCCGCGAGAAGGCTGTGAACCGGATGGGCTTCTGAGACCCCTGTGAGACTGCTGTGGGACCCCGCCGCGTGGGGGCCCGGCTAGCGTCGGTCCGTGATCGCACCAGGCGACAGGACTGAGCACCCGGGGGGCCACGTGAACACCCACAGCATGTCCGTACTCGGCCTTACCAGCACCGAGGAGGACATCTACCGGCACTTCCTGCGGAACCCCGGAACACCTGAGCACGAGGCCCACGGGGTGTTCCCGCCCGACCGGGAGAGCGGCGTAAGGGCCATCGCGCGGCTGCGGGAGCTCTGGCTGCTGCACGGTGACGACCAGAGCACCTGGGCCATGGATCCCCTCGTCGCCGTGCCCCGGCTGGCCGGGGAACAGCTGGACACCGCGCACCGGACGATGCGCCAACTCGTCGACGTACGACCGATTCTGGGTTCGCTGCGGAGCGACGGACCGGCGTCCGGGACCGGCTTTCCCGGGGAGGGAGCCGCCCTGTGCCGGCTGGAGGACCTGCGGCAGGTGCGGGCCCGGGTGTCCCAACTGGCTTTCGGCGCAAGGTCGGAGGTACTTGCGACCGAACCCTACGACGCTCTGTCGCCGGAGAACGCCGCCTATGCCCAGCACCTCGACCTGGGCCGGCTGAGCAAGGGGGTGCGGGTCCGGGTCCTCGTGCGCGGGACGGCACTCGCGGACCCCGGGACCCTGGACCGTCTGCGGCACCTGCACCTCGGCGGGGCGGCCGTCCGGGTCGCGGACGAGCTGTCCGAGCTGATCCTCGTCTACGACCGGCACGCGGCCCTGGTGCCCATCGACGCCCGCGACACCGGGCGCGGCGCCCTGTACACCGAGGAGAGCGGGCTGGTGAGCAGCCTGGTCGGCCTCTTCGAGCGGCTGTGGGCCGCCGCGACCGACTTCGCCGGCCTGGTGGCGGCCGACACGGGGCAGCTCGCCCGGCTCACCGACACCCAGCGTCTGGTGCTGACCGTCATGTGCGCCGCGAGCAAGGACGAGACGGGCGCCCGGGAGGCCCGGATGTCCCTGCGCACCTACCGGCGGCACATCTCCGACGTGCTGCGCCTGCTGGGCGCCTGCAACCGGGCGCAGGCGGCGTTGCTCGCGCGTGAGCGCGGCTGGGTGTGAGCCTGCCGGCCCGGGCCGGGTGAACGTCCTGCCCGGCCCGCCGCAGGACCCGGCCTGCCGGACGGCGGTCGCCGTGCGAGACCTTATCCCCGGCCCGGCCCCCGGTGACCGCCGTACGACCGTGCCCGCCGCGCAACGGCTCCGCCGGGCGTCCTCACCCTGCCGCTGCTCTGCCCCGGTCGTCGCCGCCTGTCCTGGCGCCGGGCCCTCCCAGCGCCGGCAGCGTCAGGCCGAACTCCCGGCGCAGGGCGCTCCGGGCGGCCAGCAGGCCGCACATCCCGTGCACGCCGGGGCCCGGCGGTGTGGCGGCCGAGCACAGATAGACGCCGGGCAGCGGGGTGCGGTACGGGTCCCACCGGGCGACGGGCCGGAACACGGACTGCCGCAGGCCGAGGGCGCCCGTCGCGATGTCCCCGCCGACGTAGTTGGGGTTGTAGCGGGCCAGGTCCGCCCCGGACACGCCGCGTTCGGCGACCACGGTGTCGGTGAAGCCCGGGGCGTACCGCTCGATCGCCGCCCGGACGAGCGGCAGCGGGTCGTGGGCGGAGCCGTGCGGGAGGTGCGCGTACGCCGACACCGGGCGGCGCCCGGCAAGGGCCCGTCCCGGGTCGGCGACCGCCGGATCCACCACCAGCACGAAGGGTCGTTCGCCCGCCGTGCCGCGGGCGTTGGCCGTCTCCTGGCGGAAGACCTCCGCCGCCGTGCCGCCGAGGTGGACGGTCACCGCCCGGCCGACGCCGGGGGCGGACCAGGGGATCGGCTCCGAGACGAGGAAGTCGGCCTTGCCGGCGGCCGGACCGTACCGGTAGCGGCGCAGCGCGCGGGCGTAGCCCGGGGGAAGCCGGTCACCCGCGAGGGCGGCCAGGGCGGTGGGCGAGGTGTCCAGGAGCACCGTGCGGACACCGTCCAGCTCCCGCAGGTCGGTGATCTCCCGCCCGGTGTGCAGGACGCCGCCGTGCGCCTGGATGTCGGCGGCCAGGGCGCCGGCGATGTTCCGGCTGCCGCCGCGCGGTACCGGCCAGCCGGGACCGTGGGCGAGTTGGGCCAGCAGCAGCCCGACGGCGGCGCCGGGCAGCGACGGCAGCGGGCCGGTCAGGTGTGCGGCGGCGCCGGCCAGCAGCGCCCGTGCCTCCTCGCCGCGGAAGGAGAGTGGGCCGAGGCGGGTCCCATGGAGCAGGACCCGGCTCAGCAGGGCCGGGGCGGCCCGGAGTCCGGGCGGCCGTCGCAGGTCGGACAGGAGCAGCCTGGCCAGGTCCTCCCCGTGCGCCAGGAGGGGTTCCATCAGCCGGCGCCAGCGCGTTCCGTCCGGGCCGAGCCCGGCACAGGTCGCGTCGAGGTCGTGCCAGGCCAGAGCCGCCCGCCCGTCGTGGAGGGGGTGGGCGTAGCTGATCTCCGGGCGGAGCATGTCCACCCGCTCGGCGAGGCCGAACTCCCGGAAGAACGGGGAGGACATGCCCATCGGGTGCACCGCCGAGCAGATGTCGTGGATCACGCCGGAGCCGAACAGGTCGGCTCCGCGCAGTCCGCCTCCGAGGGTGTCGGCGGCCTCGTACACCGCGACACGCAGGCCCGCCCGGGCCAGGGCGACCGCGGCGGCGAGGCCGTTGGGGCCGCTGCCGACGACGGCCGCGTCCGCCTCGCTCACCGTGGGCACCCCCGGCCCCCGGCGTGCCGGAGGCCGGTCCGGGCGTCGCCGGGCGCGGGCTGCCGGTGCCGGGCCCGCGGCGGCACGCGTCCGGCGGGGGCGGGGGTCATCCGGCCACTCCCGCGGTGGGCTGCGCGGACGGTGCGCCGGTGGCCGCCTCTGCCGCCGAGGCGGCGCGGGCGCCGTCCGCGAACTGGGCGGCGGCCAGCCGGCGGTAGAGAGCGTCGTCCCGGATGAGCTCCGGATGCGTGCCTACGGCGCGGACCCGGCCGCCGTCGAGGACCACGATGCGGTCGGCCTCGACCACGGTGGAGATGCGGTGCGCGATGGCGACGACGGCGCAGCGGCGGGCGATGCGTCTCAGGCTGTCGCGCAGGGCCGCCTCCGCCTCGGAGTCGAGGTGCGCGGTGGCCTCGTCGAGGAGGATCACAGCGGGCTTCTGCAGCAGGGCGCGGGCCACGCAGAGCCGCTGCCGCTGACCGCCGGAGAGGCCGATGCCCTGGTCGCCGAGGTGGGTGTCCAGGCCGTCGGGCAGGGCGGCGACCACGTCGGTGAGTCCGGCGAGTTCGACGGCCTCCTCGATGTCCGCCTCGGTGGCGTCGGGCGCGGCGTAGACGATGTTCTCCCGGAGGGTGCCGCGCATCGCGGCGTTGTCCTGCTGGACGTAGCCGACACGGCCGCGGATCTCGGCGGGTTTCAGGTGCGCGATGTCCTTGCCGTCCAGGACGACGGCTCCCTGTCCGGGCCGGTAGAACCTCTCGATGAGCTGGAAGACGGTGGTCTTGCCCGCGCCGGAGACACCGACCAGGGCGGTGAGTCCTCGTCGGGGGACGGTGAAGGAGACCGCGTCCAGGACGGGCCGGTCGCCGTAGCCGAATCGGACGTCCCGGAACTCGACCGCCGGGTGCCCGTCCTGCGGCGCCGGTGTCGGCGCGGGAGGCGCGGGGGCCTCGCCGAGGCCCGGATCCCCACCGGGACGTGAGGCGGCGCCGGGGCCGGGGGTGTCCTCCTGCGGGATGCCGGCCAGTTCGTCCACGCGTTGCACGGCGGCCCGGCCCTGCTGGTAGGTGCCGATCGAGAGGAACACCAGGACCAGTGGGGAGACGAGGTAGAAGAGGTACATCGTGAAGGCCGTGAAGTCGGCGACGCCCAGGGAGCCGGTCGCCACCCGTACCATGCCGATGCCCATCACGGCGGCCAGCGAGGCCTGCAGACCGACGTTCAGGACAGGTGAGAACAGCGCGTTCAGGACGGTGACCCGGTTGCCGGACCGGCGGACCTTGTCCGCGAGTGCCGCGAGCCGGTCCTCCTCGCGGCCCTCGGCGTTGGCCGCCTTCACGGTGGGCAGGGCGGCCAGCACCCGCTGCAGGTCCGCGCCGAACTCGCCGGTGTCGGCGCGGTTCACCAGGGCCGCCTTGCGCAGCCCGCGGGCCACCCCGATGGAGGCGACGCTCGCGACACCGAGGCAGCCGACGGTCACCAGCAGCAGCCAGACGTCGATCAGGGCCATCATCACGGTCCCGCCGACCACGATCAGTCCGTTGAGAAGGATCTGCGCGAGGCTCTGGGTGAGCGCGATCTTCATCAGCGCGGTGTCGCCCACCAGCCGGGTGTGCACATCGCCCTGCCGCTGGGTGTTCAGGTGCGCGAGGTCGGCGCGCAGGATCTTGCCCGAGAGCAGGACCCGGGCCTCGCGGACGATGTTCTCGCCGGCCCGGCCGATGAGACAGCCCTGGGTCGCGGAGAGCGCGGCGTCCGCCACGAACAGCACGGCCAGCACGGTGACGAGGGCGGCGACCGGTTCGTGTCGGCCGACCGCCTCGATGAGGTGGGCGACGAGCTTGGGCTGGACCAGGGTGGACGCCACCCCGACGACCCCCAGCAGCACCCCGCCGGTCAGAAGCCTGCGCTGGGCGCGGCTCAGGTCGGCGACGAGGCCGCGCGGCGCGGCGGCGGTGGTCATGACCGCTCCGGCCGGACGGCGGCGCGGACGAACCGGCTGATGTGGACGGGGCTCTGGGCGGCGACGAACGGCGCGCCCGACCAGTCGCCGTGGAGACTGACCCGTTCGAGCCCGGCGTCGGTCGCGTAGGCGTCGATGTCCTCCGCTGTGGTGAGCCGGGTGACCTCGGTCCCGATCCGGGTGCCGCCGGGTTCGTGCAGCAGGTGGGAGGTGTGCCAGAGGTTCTGTTCGGCGAGCAGCGTGGAGTAGGTCTGGAGCCCGGTCCCGGGTTCGGGGTAGGGCGCGAAGAAGGAGGTGCGGCTGAGCCCTTCGTGCAGGGTGCGGACGAAGCCCGGGTTGTGGGTCTCCACCACCAGGGTTCCTCCGGGGGCGAGGTGACGGGCCGCCCGGGCGACGGCTGCGCGCTGGCCCGCCGGGTCGAGGACCAGTGACATCGTGCCGCAGACGCAGTAGACGAGTCCGTACCGGTCACCGTCGTCGTAGGTGCGGATGTCGCCGTGCACGGGGGTGACGGCGGCCCCGGAGCCGTCGACGGCGGCGCGGAGCCGTTCGAGCATCTCCGGGGAGGAGTCCACTCCGACGACCTGGCCGGTGAGGCGGGCGAGCGGTACGGCGATACGGCCCGTGCCCACGCCGAGTTCGAGTGCGGGCCCGCCGGGATGCCAGGCGGCCAGCGTCGCGGCCGTACGGTCGGCGGAGCCGTCCTGCGGGAAGAGCCGGTCGTAGAAGCCGGCGAAGACCCTGCCGTAACCGATGTCCGTGATCTCGGGGACGGCGGCGTCCGACGGTGCGGTCGCGGTGCTCATGCCTTCTCGCTTTCTGCCGCCGGAGCGGACGGGGTACGCATCGGCGTGTAGGGGGAGACGAAGATGATCTCGGGCTCTTCGGTGTCGTCGTAGCCGGCGTTGCGGACGAGCGTGAACTGGAAGCCCTTGACGCCGGTGGCGCCCGAACGCTCGATGCCGGCCCGGAAGTAGGCGCACAGGATGCGGTATCCGGGCAGCGCGCGGGCCGTCGCGAATCCCTTGTCGAGGTGGCGCATCACCTCGGCGCCCAGGTCGAAGACCGCCTTCTCGGCCCGGCGGCCGGGGAACCAGACGATCTGGTGGGCCCTGCGCCCGGCGATGACCTCCACGGGGACCCACTCGGAGGTCTCCCCGGACTCGTCGAGGGTGCGGCAGTAGAACTGCAGGTCGTGCTGGGCCGGAGTCGGGGCGAAGAAGCGCCAGTTGGGGAAGAGCGTGGAGAACACGTCGAGCCGGACGAGCCTGCTGAACGACGGCTGGGGATGCTGGGAGCAGAGGGTGCCCACCAGCGCGAGACCGGCGAGCAGCCGGACGGTGCCGTCCGTACCGCCGAAGTGGCGGGCGAGCCCCCGGCGGGCGGGCCCTACGAGAAAGGTGGTGTTCACCGGGCCTCCTGTCCGGCCGTGGCGGGGCGCTGTCCGGCGGCTTCACCGGCGGTGGTCTCGTCGAGGAAGGCCACGAGACTGCGGGCCGCCTCCCCGGCGAGCCGCGGGTCGGTCAGGATGCCGTCGTGGTCGGCGGTCTCGACGACGACGCTGCGGACGGTCCGGCCGGGCAGGTGCGCGTCGGCGAGGTCCTGGTGCATGAGCAGGTGGTCGGGGTCGCGGTCCACCGTGTGCTGGGCCGACAGCACCAGGGCGTGGGTGTCCAGCCGGGCCAGGGGGCCCTCGAAGGACCGGAAGTCCCGTTCCGCGGCCCGCCATTCACGCAGGGCCGCGGTCCACACCCGGGCGTCGGCGAACTCGGACATCGCCCTGCTCCGCACGGGGACGGGCAGGTTGCGTACCCAGTCGGGCGTCTGCATGAGGATACCGAGTCCCATCCGCAGGCTGACGGAGGTGGTGCGGATCATCTCCTCGACGTGCCGGGCGTTCTTGCCCTGCTGGCCGGACCGGTCGAGCTGCTCGGGATGGGAGCTGTCCACGTAGACGACGGAGTGCGCCCGCTCGCCGAGCCGGGCCGCCGCCCGGCGGGCGATCTCACCGCCCAGGGAGTGCCCGACCAGGACCACCTGGCGTCCCTCCGGGACGGCGGCCCCGATCAGGTCGAGCAGGTCGTCGACCGATTCGCCCAGGTGGTACGGCGTCCGGGCGTGCCGCCTGCTCGCCCCGTAACCGGCCCGGCCGTAGGCCAGCCACTGGCGTCCGCCGGCGTTGAGGGCCCTGGTGTACCAGCTGAAGTGCGCGGGCAGGGCGCCCAGTCCGTGCACGAGGACGGACACCGGGCCGTCGTCGTGCCCGCCGACCGTGCCGTCGTGGGCCAGTTCGTTGCCGTGCCGGGTGATGACCGTGCCGCCGTACACGTGGTCGGTGGTCCGTAGCCGGCGGTGGAACGCGACCGCGGCGGCGGTGGCCGCGGCGCCTGCCAGGAGCAGGCCCGCGGTCGCCGGCATCCGGTCGTCCCGTCCGGCGGCCGCGGGGTGGCTGCGGGGTGTGCTGGTGTAGGCGACCATCGGGTGCATCGCGGTGAAGGCCGGTATGAACCGGCCCAGCCCCATGACGAAGCCGTTGGCGACGTGGAACACGGCGACGCCGCCGATCATCGGACGGGTCAGCAGGCCGCCCTTGAGGTACAGCACCGGAAAGAGACACTCCATGGCCAGCACGCCGTGTGCGAGGGCCCGTGCGCAACGGGGGTGGCGACGGGCCAGCCGCCAGACCCTCTCGTGCCCGTAGGTCCGGGTGCGCATGACGCCGGTCAGGGCGGAGCCGTTGCGCCAGTCCTGGCCGAGCAGCTTGACCCAGCCGGAGACGACGTACGACAGGTTGGACTGGAACGCCACGTACCACATCAGGGCGTCCTGGGCTGCGGGCGAGGGGGCGAGCCGGGCCAGGCCGGTCGCGGTCTGCACCATGGTGGACGCCTGGTCGGAGCCGTCCGTGCCGTAGCGGTGGGTGGGGTAGAGCAGGGCGCCGCTGAGGCCCAGGAAGAGGTTGGCCGCTCCACGCCCGCGGCTGTCGCCCGGCAGCAGGAGAGCGGCGCTCGCGGCTACCCGGGCGGCGTGCAGGACCTGGCTCGTCCGCTCGTCGGCGACGATGTCGAGCAGCTTGCGCAGCGGCCTGCCGTAGTGGGCGTGACCCTGCCGCGCGAGCGCCCAGTCGTTCAGTCCCCCCGGTCGTTTCTGATCCGGCATGGTGAGGTGTTCCAGGCTGGACAGCAGGGAGGTGACCGCCGCCAGCCGCTCGGAGGTGCCGAGGGCCTGGCTGCGGGAGACGGGCAGGGGGCCGGTGAGAGCCGACAGCGCCGCTCGGGCGGTGGGCCGGGAGGCTCTGAGCTTGGCGAGGGAAGAGAGCATGGAAGGAACTCCTGGACGAAAGTCGGGCGGCGGCCGGGAGCCGGCGGGGTGTTCGGCGTGCGGACTGCCCGGATACGGAAGCGTTCCGGTGCGGGAGGCCGGTGGCCGTCCCGGTCCGGTCCCGGTCGGCGGGTGCGCCGGCCGGGACCGGACGTCTGCGTCAGCCGAAGGGTGTGTCCATGGGCACGGGCTTGATGGGCGTACCGTCCCGCCCGGCCACGAACGCGTTCACCAGCGCGTAGCCGACGACCACGCCTGCCGCTATCCCCAGTGGCGTGGCCATGACAGGCGCATGGGCGGTGGTGTAGCGGCCCTCCGGGTCGTCGATCCTGATGTCGGTGAGGGCACCGGGTCTCTTCAGGAAGGAAACGTCGTTCATCTCGATCTCCTTGTCGTCCTTGTCCGTGTCCTGATCCAGATGAAGCTTGCGGTCACTCGTCGATCGGCTTCGAGTCGCCGATCGCCTGACTGACCATCACGCCGAGCGCGAATCCCGCCGCCAGGACCACCGGCGTGGCGGCGACCGGGGCGGCCCCCGTGGCGTTGAACCCGGGGTCGTTCTCGGACAGTTCGCGGGCCGTGGCCGGGATGACCGGGCAGCCGGAAAGGTTCATGGTCTTCCTCCTTGTGCGTTCGATGGTGCGGAGAGTGCGAGGGCCGTGGCCCAGGAGCCCGCTCAGAGGTGCGGGTCCTGGCTGCCCGCGATGATGTGGCCCATCGCCATCCCGCCGCAGAACTCCGAAACCGCGACGGCGATGTGGACCGAGGCGAGCGGGGCGGCGGCCGTGCCGGTGTGTCCGGCGTCGTTCTCGGACAGGGCGCGCGTCGTGGCCGTGGTGGCCGGGCATGAGGAGGCTCTCGCGACCGTCGCCCGTCGGGAACCGGTCACTCGTGTACGGGTGCGACCGTGTTGCCGATGATGGCGCCGGCCGCGTAGGCGACGACCACGGCTGCGGCGATGGTGACGACCACCTGGGTGGCGGCGACCGGTGCCGCACCACCGAAGACCTGCCCCTCGGCGCCCTCGTCGAGCGGCCCGACGGCCGCCCAGCGTGGTGTTCTGACCTGCTGCACGTTCCCTCCTCTGTCAGCCTGGACGGGAACCTGGAACATCCCGCCAGGTCCGTACGGCAGCGCGGCCCCCCGGGCCCCGAGGGGCCCGGCCGGGCGGCGTTCCGTCTGTGCCGTCAACGATGGCGAGGCCGCCGGTCGAACGGAAGGCCGTCGGCTGGCACGAGGCTGCAGGACCGTCCGCAGGATGGTGCAGTTCGGGGCGGCGGGGCCCCGGGGCCGTTTGAGGGGCCGGGGAACGGCGCATGATCCGGGGTCGGCCCGCGTACGGCCGGACCGGGGCGGCCGCCCCGGTGACCACCGGAACCACGGGGCGTCGGTGGCCTTTCGGCCGGCCGCCACCGTTGGCGTCGGCCAGACGGAAGCCGCGACGGCGAACCGGAGGCCGACGGCATCGCCCCCGTCGCGGGCAGCCGTGGAGAGAGCCGCGGGCGGTGGCGGGGTGGTCCAGCACGAGATCGGTCACCTCGAAGGCCGGCTGTACACCAGCCGCATGCGTGCCGGCGTGGAGCCGCTGCCGGTGGCGGAGTACTGCCGTACCGGACACGCCTGGTCCTACGAGCAGCAGCCCGTCAAGGGCCGTCGGTATGGCGCGTTTGCCGCCCAGGCTCGGTGCGCCGCACCTTCCAGACCGCGAAGGGCCGCCGACCCGAGAGCGTGATCGGCCCCGCTCAACGTGGGCTCGCGCCAGACGGTCTCGCCTTCCGCGCTGGGCTTGATCCCGTTACGACTGAGGAGGGGCAGACACACAGCCTCGACGGTCATCAGGACTCCGTGGCTGCTGCCGTAGGTGCAGTGCGAGCCCCGGGAAGGCATCGACTTGGCCAACCGGTCGGCTTCGGCCGCCAGGCCGGCTGTGCCCTCGCAGGCTAAGGGCTGTCCCGTAAGTCATCTTGCTCTGCGATGATCTCGCCCGTGTCAGGTGTGATCACGGCTCCCGAGTCGTTCTGGATAGCCCCGTTTACCGGGTTGAGCCCGCGCGCCTTCGGCACGTCGCTGACCGCGCTGCGTCGTGAGGGTGCTGGCTCCACGGGCCGGGGTCGGCCATGGAAACTTTCGTTGGAGGACCGGGTGCCGCTGGTCGCCACGTACTGGCGGACGAACCTCACGATGAGGCAATTGGCCCCGCTGTTCGGTGTGTCGAAGTCGGCTGCGGACCGGGGGATCGATGACCTTGGCCCGAGGCGCGCTGCATCCCCGCCGGCGGTTCGCCAAGGACGCGGTTCTGATCGTGGACGGCACCCTGGCGCCCACCCGGGACCACAAGGTCGCTGAGCAGTCGAAGAACTATCGCTATCTCACCAACCATCAGGTGGTAGTCGACGCCGACACCCGCCTGGTCGTGGTGGTCGGCCGACCACTGCCGGGCAATCGCAACGACCTCCCGACGCCTTGCCACACGCCCCTTTGTCGCGGGCTCCAAGATGGACACGCACTCAACATGCGAGGTCATCGAGAAACATTGATCGGCACAGTACGCGATGCTCACCGCGTCGCAAATGAGGGCAACACAGCCGAACATCGCCGGTTAGCCAAACCGGCGCTTCTGCAGACGATTGTTGTCCACCGTTTACCCAGAGCACCACTGCGGATCAGTTCCATCAGAAGGGACTCACCGCGTCTGTGCACGCAGAACCCCACGGTTCTCCCCGGTCAAGGACGCCGGACCCCAACTGGTCCCCAGAAATGATCAAGGGCTGGTTTCGGATTGCTCCGAAACCAGCCCTTGATCTACGACTGTCTCCAGTCGGGACGACAGGATTTGAACCTGCGACCCCTTGACCCCCAGTCAAGTGCGCTACCAAGCTGCGCCACGTCCCGATGCCCGTCTGACCTGGGGTTTCCCCTGGCCGAACGCGCATGAGAACAATACCGCACTTGGACGGGTGGTCACGAACCCGTTTCCGCTTGACCTCTACCAAGGTTGATGTTCAACGCTTGCCACATGACGAACACGACCGACGCGCCACTGTACGGATACGCCGATCTGAACCGGCTGATGAGCCTGATGACGGGCGACGAGAAGCACGGGCCCGCCGCCACCTCCACCCTCGACGCCCTCTGGGTGCTGTACGACCGGGTGCTGCGGGTCACTCCCGCCACCGCCGACTCCCCCGGCCGCGACCGTTTCCTGCTGTCGAAGGGACACGGGCCCATGGCGTACTACGCCGTGCTGGCCGCACGCGGCTTCTTCGGGGAGGAGCTGCTCGCCGGCTTCGGGGCGTACGACTCACCGCTCGGGCACCATCCGGACCGGCTCCTCGTGCCGGGCGCCGAGATCGGCAGCGGGTCCCTCGGCCACGGGCTCCCGCTCGCGGTGGGCAGCGCGCTCGGGCTGCGGGCGCAGGGGCTGACCGAGCCGCGCGTATGGGTGCTGACCGGGGACGCCGAGCTGGACGAGGGCAGCAACCACGAGGCGATCGCCTACGCGGGACCGGCCGGGCTGGACCAGCTGCACACCGTGGTGATCGACAACGCCTCGGCGACGTACGCCAGGCCGGGCGGCATCGCCGCACGGTTCGAGGCAGCCGGCTGGTCGGCCCTGACGGTGGACGGCCGGGACCACGAGTCCCTGCATGCCGCCTTCACCGCGCCGCACCCCGGCCGGCCGCACGCGGTGATCGCCCGAGTGGCGACCGGACGCTGACCGCAGCCCGGGGACGGAACGACACCGAACAGGACGACGGAGGACACTGCTCATGGACACCATGCGGGACCGTTTCATCGCCACCACCTCACGACTGCTTGACGAGGACCCGCGCCTCGCCCTCGTACTCGCCGAGATCAGCCGCGACGGCTTCGACGGGGCCGCGCGGGCCCACCCCGACCGTGTGATCAACGTCGGGATCAGGGAGCAGCTGCTCATCGGCGCGGGGGCCGGCCTGGCACTGACCGGCATGCGGCCGGTCATGCACACCTTCGCGAGCTTCCTCGTGGAGCGGCCCTTCGAGCAGGTGAAGCTGGACCTGGGGCACCAGGGCGTGAGCGGTGTGCTGGTCAGCGCCGGGGCTTCGTACGACTGGCCGGCCGGGGGCTTCACCCATATGTCGCCGGGCGATGTCGCCCTGCTGGACACCCTCGACGACTGGACGGTGCACGTACCGGGCCACCCCGACGAGGCCGAGGCACTGCTGCGGCAGGCCGTCGCGTCGGACGGCCGTGTCTACGTACGCCTCTCCCTCCAGTCGAACAGCGTGGGCCGCCCTGTCACGGGGACCGGTTTCGGCACCGTGCGCCGGGGCGCGGGCGGGGTGGTGATCGCCGTAGGGCCGATGCTGGACAACGTGCTCGCGGCGACCGAGGGCCTCGACGTGACCGTGCTGTACGCGGCCACCGTGCGCCCCTTCGACGCGGCGGGGCTGCGCCGTGCGGCTGGTGCGGGCCCGTCGGCGGACGTGGTGGTCGTCGAGCCGTATCTGGCGGGAACGTCGACGGCGGCGGCCAACGACGCGCTCGCGGACCGGCCGCACCGGGTGATGGGGATCGGCGTGGGCCGCGCGGAACTGCGCCGCTACGGGCAGCTGGAGGAGCACCTCGTGGCACACGGTCTGGACGCGCAGGGCCTGCGGCAGCGGATCACCGGCTTCCTGCACCTCTGACCTCCGGCACCCTCGCCGCCGGACGCCGCGCCCCGGCCCGATGCGCGCCGCCGCCCTGTCAGCCGCCCTCGGCCCGCGGCGGGCTCAGCTCGGGGTGCGCGGCGACGAGTCCGCGCGGGGCGGCCTGCCGCCAGGAGTCGGTGAGGACCGCGGTCAGTTCGGCCGCGTCCTCCAGGGCGGCGATCCGCACCCGCAGCCAGGCGTAGTTGTCGCCGTGGCCCTCGCGCACGAAGAATTTCTCCGGCTCGGACGCGATGAGCTCCGCCCGCTCGTCGACGGAACACTTGACGCCCATGGTCGTGTCGTCGTCGGCGAGCGAGGCGAAGATCTTCCCGCCGACCCGGAAGGTGGGCTGCCCCCCGGCGAGCTTCTCCGTCGTGTCGGGCAGGGACAGCGCGATCGCGCGGACGTCGTCGGCGGTGAGGGAGGTCATCCGCGGTCTCCGGTCGGGTCGGCCCCACGTGCTTCGGTCGATTCGACCGTAGCGACCCGTACCGACAGTCAGCGGATGCCACAGCGGGCGCCGCCGCCCCATTGACCCCGGCGAAGCAGTGAACCTACGCTGGACAACGCACTCCCCAGAAAGCGCTTTCTACCCCCCACAGTCGGCATCACCCGCCCAGGGAGCGCCCGATGAGCAGTTGCCCCCCTTTACGCAGCGGCCCCGCGTCCCAGGTATTCCCCCCGCCCTTGATCGCGCTCATCGCAATTCTGGCGCTGATCCTAGGATCCGTGCTGGCCACCACTCACCGGAGAACCCATGCGGCGCCTTTCCGCGTGCTGGTGTATTCGAAATCCACGAACGCCTCACACGGTCCTGTTGCCGCCGGAATCCAGGCGGTCAGGGAGTTGGGTGCGGAGAACGGATTCGATGTCGAGGCCACGAGCAGTTCCGCGGTCTTCAACGACGCCGATCTCGCACGTTTCCAGGCGGTCGTCTTCAACAACACCGAGCCCACCCCAGGTGGGGGCCGACTGCTGGAAACCGATGAGCGCGCCGCTCTGCGGTCGTACATCCGGGCGGGCGGCGGCTGGGTCGGGCTGCACGCGGCGGCCGGCGCCGGGAGCGACTGGGACTGGTACGCGGGCCTGACGGGCGCGGTCCTCGACCGGAGCACGCCGGTGCGGACCGGCCGGATCCACGTGCTCGACCACGCGCATCCCTCCACCAGCGGCCTTCCGGACCTCTGGGAGCGTGCGGAGGAGTGGTACGACCGGCGTGCCGACCCGGCCCCCGACGCGCACATCCTCGCGCGGATCAAGGCGCGTGACGGCCTCACCGGTCTCGACGAGGGCCGGGACCGTCCGTGGTCCTGGTGCCAGAACTACGACGGCGGGCGCTCCTGGTTCACCGCGGGTGGTCATGCGACGCGATCCTTCCGGGAGGAGGGGTTCCTCGACCATCTGCTGGGCGGTATCGAATGGGCCGCGGGCGCGAAGCCGGGCGACTGCTCGGCCACCCGCACGGGTTCCTTCCGGCGCACGGCGCTCGCGACGGACGGTCTCGCCGATCCCGTCGACCTGGCCGTCGCCCCGGACCTCCGGGTGTTCTTCGCCGAGCGCACCGGGAAGGTGAAGGTCATCGACCAGCGGTCGATGAGGGTGTCCACGGCGATCGACTTCGCGTACGCGCCGGAGACGGCCGACCGGTCGGGCGGACTGGTCGGACTCGCTCTCGACCCCGGTTTCGCGCGGAACGGCCGACTTTATGTACTGCGTTCCGAGAAGGCCGGAAAACGGCTGCTCCTCTCACGGTTCACGGTTTCCGGAAACACGGTCGAACCCGCTTCCGAGAAACAGCTTCTGACCGTTCCGGCCGGTGCGGGAAATGAGAATTCCAGGGAGGGCCATCCCCTGTCCGCTTCACTCGCCTTCGACGCACAGGGAGTTCTCTATACGGCGACGCCCGCTGCGGCGGATCTCACGGTCGCGGACGATCCGAACGATCTGCGGGGCAAGATCCTGCGGATCGTCCCCCAGGACGACGGCACGTACACCGTGCCGGAGGGGAACCTCCACGCGCCCGGCACGGCGGACACCCGACCGGAAATCCTCGCGTCGGGTCTGCGTCATCCGTACCGCATCGCCGCGGACCCACGCAGCGGCGCACTACTGGTCGCGGACCAGGGCCCGGACGGCACCGTCGGGTATCGGCGGATCACCGAGGCGGGCGTGGCCGGCCGGCCGTACTGCGCCGGCGGCGCCACACCGCACAAGAGCCCGGCCGACGGCTGCGCGGCACCCGCCGGCGGCCCGCCCCGCGCCACGGGCGCCGTCACGACCGCCCCGGCGACCGACGCGCCACTGAGCGGATCCGTCTACCACCACGACCCCGCGGTGTCCGAAACGACCGCGTTCCCGGCCTACTTCGAGGGGAAGTGGCTGTCCTACGACTCGGCGGGACGGCGGTTCACCACGCTCTCCTTCACGCGGGTGGAGCGGGCGGACCAGACGTTCACCGATCCCCGCTCGGACCCGGTGGACGCCGGTTCCCTCCAGTCCGTCGACGGCGTCTTCGAGGACATGGAGTGGAACCGGCCGACCGCCGCCCGCTTCGGTCCGGACGGCTCGTTGTACGTCGTCGACCACGGGCTCGACGGCGGCACCGGCTCCGCCGGGGGCAACGAGGGCGCCGGCGTCCACCGGATCGACTACGCCGGTGACGACCCGCTGCCCGAGGCGACGATCACCGCCGACCGGGACAACGGCTCCGCCCCGCTGACCGTCGCCTTCGACTCCGCGGTCTCCGGGCTCCACGGGAAGCCCCCGGAGGCGTACGCCTGGGACTTCGACGGTGACGGCACCACCGACTCGACCGCGGCGAACCCCTCGCACACCTATCGCGGGAAGGGCGGGTTCACCGCGCGCCTCACGGTCACCGGGCCCGGAGGGGCGACGGCCCTCGCCGGACAGGAGATCACCGTCGGCAACAGACGGCCCGAGGTGACGATCCGGCAGCAGCACGACGGCGGTGTGTTCACCTTCGGCGACACGCTGGCGTTCACCGTGGCCGTGACCGACCGGGACGACGGTGAGCCAGGACCGGTCGACTGCTCCCGGGTCGTCGTGCGGTCGCCGCTGGGCACCGGCACCCCGCTGCGCCCCGTGGCCCGCCCTCCGGGGTGCCGGGGTGCGATCGTCACGGCTGCCGGGGACCGTCACGGCCGGGACCCCGATCTCCCGTACACGCTCACGGCCCAGTACACGGACAGGGGCGCCCCGGCGCTCACCGGTTCCGCGTCACTGACGCTGCGTACCGCGTTCCGGGAGGCGGAGCACTTCGCGGCGACCGGGGGCGCCCACGACGGGGCCGTGGCGGCCGGCCGTACGAACGCCTCGGGAGACAGGACGCTCACGGAGATCGAGGACGGCGACTGGATCGCCTTCGATCCCATACACCTCGGGAACGTCGACTCGGTCATGGTCGGCGCGATCGCCTGCGGGATCGGCGGGACGATCGACTTCAGGGCCGGTTCACCGACCGGCAGGCTGCTCGGTTCGGTGTCCGTCGCGGGTACCCGCTCCCGGGGCGCGATCGTGTCGCCGACGACCCCGCTGGAGGACCCGGGCGGCGGGGTGGAGCTGTACGTGGTGTTCACCAACCCCCGGTGGAGCAGCGAGAAGTCCGACCTGTTCACGGTCGACTGGCTGCACTTCCGCGGACCGGGCAACGGGAAGGGAGCCGCAGCCCACCCCTGACATCAGCGCACGGCAAGGGGCGCCGGGCGAGGCTCGCGCCCTGGCCAGGACTCACCGCGCAACTGGGCCCGTTTGCAGACGCGTTGGCGCCGTCCCGCACCCCGGCGGCGCCGCTCTCTCAGCCGTGGGGCCGTTCCCGGCGGTCGATCTGCCCGACGAGTTCGCCCGCCAGCAGCTTGATGGTGTCCAGTCCCGCCCGCCCCCAGGCGCGCGGCACGGTGTCCACTGCGCAGACCGTACCGAGCGCGATGCCGGTGCGGTCGATGAGCGGGGCGCCGAGGTAGGAGCGGATGCCTATGCCGTCGACGACGGGATTCCCCGCGAAGCGGGGATAGTCGCAGACGTCCTCCAGCACGAGGGCCTTGCGTCGTGCGAGGACGTGCGGGCAGTAGCCGTGGTCCCGGGCCAGGTGGCGGATGCCACGGCTGCTGCCCGCGGCGGCGGCCCCGAGGTCGAACCCGCTCCGGGTACAGGCGGGGGTGTGCAGTCCGGCGAAGAACTGCCGGTTCTCGTCGATGAAGTTGACCATCGAGAACGGCGTCGCGGTCACTTCGGCCACCCTGTCGGCAAAGGCGTCGAAGCTGTCGAACGAGGCGTCTGCCCGCTCTCCCAGGCCGAGTCTGCGCAGCCGCGCACCCCGGACGGAGCCGTCCGGGTCGACGGGGGTGAGCAGCGGCCGGCCGGTCCCGTACCGGATCACGGATGGGCTCCGAAGACGGACAGCGGCGCCGGTGCCGTGGCGTTGATGAGGTGCTGGACGAGGGTGACCAGCGTGCCGGTGCCGGAGCTGGCGATCCGGGCGTCGCAGAGCACGACCGGCACCTCGGGTCCCAGGTCGAGTGCGCCCCGCACCTCGTCGGGCTCGTAGCGGTAGGCACCGTCGAACTCGTTGACCGCGACGATGAATCCGATGCCGCGCCGCTCGAAGAAGTCGACGGCGGCGAAGCACTCCGCGAGCCTGCGGGTGTCGGCGATCACGACCGCCCCCAGCGCCCCCTTGGACAGCTCGTCCCACATGAACCAGAACCGCTCCTGCCCGGGGGTGCCGAAGAGGTAGAGCACGTGCTGTTCGGAGAGCGTGATCCGGCCGAAGTCCATGGCCACGGTGGTCGCCGTCTTGCACTCGATGCCGTCGAGGCTGTCGGTGGCGACGCTCACCTGGGTCAGGAGTTCCTCGGTGCTCAGCGGGGCGATCTCGCTGACGGCTCCCACGAACGTCGTTTTGCCGACGCCGAATCCGCCCGCGACCAGGACCTTGAGGGCCACGGGAAAGCATTCGGAGCGGCCGGTGCTGCTGTCAGAGCTGTCGTCGTAAACCATCGAGCACTGCCTCCAGCAGGGATCGGTCGGTGGGCATGTCGTGGAAGGCCGGGGCGTGGGCGGTGACCGCGCCGCAGTCGACGAGGTCCGACAGGAGGACCTTGGTGACGACGGCGGGCAGCCGGAGGTGCGCGGCGATCTCAGCCACGGACGTGGGGCCGTCACACAACTCCAGCGCCACACTGTGTTCGGGCCCCAGATGGACCTGGGGCTCGCTCCCCGTGGCCATCACCAGGGAGAGCAGATCGAGCACGGTGGTCGGCCTCGTCCGGCCGTTGCTCACCGTGTACGGGCGGATGAGCCGACCGGCCGCGTCGTCGAGCAACGGCCCGTCCAGCGGGGCCGGCACCCTCACACCCCCGGGGTGAAGGGCGTTCCGGCCGTCTGCCGGAGCGGTGTCATCAGGTAGGGGCGGACGCTCTTGACCAGCATGGCCATCTCGTAACCCAGTACGGCGGCGTCCGCCTCGCGGCCGGAGAGGACTGCGAGACAGGTCCCGGATCCGGCGGTCGAGACGAAGAGCAGCGTCGAGTCGAGCTCGACCACGACCTGTCTCACGTCTCCGTTGTCACCGAATCGGGCACCGGCACTGCGGCCCAGGGAGTACAGCCCGGCGGCCAGGGCCGCCATGTGGTCGGCACTGTCGGCGTCCATGCCATGGACGGACTTCACCAGGCCGTCGGCCGAGAGCAGGACCGCGCTGCGCGTGTAGGGAACGCGCTGGACCAGCCCGCCCAACAGCCAGTCGAGGTCGGCGACCTGACCGGACGGCATTTCGCTCGTCATGGGGTGTCTACTCCTTGAGGGTGTTCTCGGTTCGTGGATCCGGTACGGGCGACTGCGCTCCGGGGAAACCCGGTTCGAGCAGCTCCGCACCGGCTGTCGCGGTGGTCGGGGTGACGGTGGGACCGCGGACCGGCAGTGGGGCGAGAGTGTGCGTCCGCTGTGCTCCGACGGCGACCACGGGACCGGACGTCGTCCCGTACACGCCTTCGGCTTCCGTCTCCTCGGCCGACCGGGCATCGGCGAGATCGACGCCACGGCGGAAGGCGGCCATCAGCCCGGGATCGTGCAGGACGTTGTCGTCCTCGGCCCGCGGTACGGGCGCTTCCCTGAGCTGCGGGACCAGATGCTCCTGGTTGCTGCGCCTGGGCAGTTGGGGGCGGCCCGGGGCGCCGGTCGCCGCGGCCGTACCGAGGCCCTCTGCGGGCGTCCCACCGTGCTCCTCGCCGGGCCGGACGCCGGGCGGCGTCGCGGCGGCATTCGGTCGGTCGACCCGCTCGGCACGCAGGGGCAGCGGCGGCCCGTCGCCCCTGCGGCTCTGCCGGGGTGGCTGGTCCAGGCGCAGGGGCGGCTGCGCGGCCTGCACCTGCGGGGACGGTGGGGCCTGTGCCGGTGGGGTGTCCGCCTGGGCGGGGGGACGGTGCACGGCTCCGGGCGGTGGGACGGGCGCGGCGTCCGGGGCCGCGTTGGCGTCCCCGTCGATCCCGAGGAGGACCTGCGGCAGGACGAGTACGGCCTGCGTGCCTCCGTAGATGTTGCTCTGCAGCCGTACGGCGATGCCGTGCCGGCGGGCCAGGGACGCGACGACGAACAGTCCGATCCGGCCGTCCTGGAGGAGGTGCCCGACGTTGACCTGGTCCGGGTCGGCGAGCAGCGCGTTCATCCGCTTCTGCTCGGCGTCCGGCATGCCGAGCCCGCGGTCCTCGACCTCCAGGGCCAGTCCCGCGGTGACGCGCTGGGCCCGCAGCAGGACCTGGGTGTGCGGGGCGGAGAACACGGTGGCGTTCTCGACGAGTTCCGCGAGCAGGTGGATCACGTCGGCCACGGCGTGCCCCCGCAGGGTGCCGTCGATCGGCGGCACCAGCTTGACCCGTGGGTACTGCTCGACCTCCGCGATGGCCGACCGCAGCACCTCGGTCACGGTCACCGGGTTGCTCCACTGCCGCCGGGAGACGGCCCCGCCGAGCACGGCGAGGTTCTCGGCGTGCCTGCGGATGCGGGTGGCGAGGTGGTCGACGTGGAAGAGGCCCTTGAGCAGGTCGGGGTCCTCGACCTCGTGCTCCAGCTCGTCGAGGATCTGGATCTCCCGGTGTACGAGGGACTGCAGCCGCCGTGCCAGGTTGACGAAGACCTCGACCTTCTGTTCGTTGCCGTCGCTCCTGAACATCTGGGACGCCTGGACGACGGCCGCCACGGCCCCGTCCTGGGCGCGGCCCATCTCCAGGGCGAGCAGGTCGAAGGCATCCGCGTCGGGGCCGGCGGGCCGGGCGGCCCGCGGGGCGGGCACGGGTTCCCCGCCCCGGAGCTGTTCCACGATCCGCCGCAGGTCGGCGTGGTGCTGGGCGCTGGTACGCCGGAGCAGGGCGCACCGGTCGACGACACCGGCGGCGACACGGCTGGCACCGAGGAAGGCCGCGGCCACGGCCGCGACGGCCAGCGCGCCGGAACCGCCGAGCGCCGCCAGGAGACTGCCGGAGGGGCGCACGCCCGAGGACCGGATGGTGAAGATGACGGCCGCGGCGCCGCTCAGCACCGCGGCGACGGCGGGCAGCACGGCGATGCGCAGCAACTGCGGTCGCATACGGGCGTCGGGGGCGGGCTGCACGGCACGCGGCCGGCCGGCCGCCGAATGCGAACGGCCACCGGGACGGCCGTGCCGTCCGCCTTCGCGGCGTTCGGGTCGCGCGGTGGGTGCGCG
Organism: Streptomyces sp. NPDC058637; assembly: GCF_042717325.1. Taxonomy (NCBI): domain Bacteria; kingdom Bacillati; phylum Actinomycetota; class Actinomycetes; order Kitasatosporales; family Streptomycetaceae; genus Streptomyces; species Streptomyces sp. NPDC058637. The sequence continues at coordinate 115,393 of NZ_JBHXRD010000023.1, forward strand.
AAGTTGAGACATCATCGTCCTCGGTACGTGGGGGCACCAGGAATCGGCATTCGTGTGGTGACACCTACGGTGGTCGGTCAGGCCCGGGACAACGGCTGGACAGGCCCGACCGATATGAGCCCACCGTTGATCACCGGCAACACACGGTAGTCGTGAATCACCGGTGTCCGACGCGTGGTTGACAAACTTGCCCACCGTAGGTCCCGCTCTGGTATGAGGGGTCGCACGGGTAACCGAATACGCCTGCGGCAATGATGGCTTCAGCGTTCGATTGCTCGGACGCATACATGAGCGGGGCCCGAAGGCGCGCGGAACGAACCCGGCGGGCCATGTGGCCGGTGGATGCCAGTTCCACGGCGCCGCCGACAGCGGGCCGGCCAGCCTCCGCGTCCGCGCGGAAATCGAAGCAGGGCCCGTCTCGGGGCTCAGAATGCCCTGAGCCCCGACCAGTTCATCGGTCGGGGCTCAGGTTCACCTCAGGTATCGAAAAGGCGACGGTCCTCAGGAATCGACGGAATCGTCAGTCGTCGGCCGGCCACGCCTTCATGCCTTCGGGAACATGCAGACAGGTCAGTGGACGGTGGGCTCTCACCATGAAGTCCAGGCCCGATTCCGGTGTGTCCCCGAGACCCCAGACGAGGCCGTTCGCACAGGCGACCATGGCACCCGACTCTCCCATGAAGACATGGGAGTAACTGAGCCACCAACCGATGGGGTACCAGGAACCTCCCAGTGCCGCACCGACCGCCACGGCCTCGTCCCGGTGTCGCTTGCCCACGCCCAACGGATCGACGATGAATGCTTCACCGTTGATGAAGTTGGGTCCGTCTTCATTGGCAGGCTGGACTTTCAATGCCCAGAGCGACTCGAGGAATCCGAGGATCGCGCGGTTCGTAACGTACCCGTACGACTCCAGGGCACGCGTGGCATCGGACACGTCGATCCGCCGGCCGGCATGCCATCCGGCAGCCTCCAGAGAGACGACTGTGGCGACAGCCAGCCGGGAGAACGGGTCCACGGATTCGTCACGCACTAGTAGCTGACCCCCAATCCGTCCATCACACGTTTGCAAGCCTTGCATGGTGAGGCAGGTGTGGCGTGATCCCCCTTGGCCGTGTCACTCACATGCGCGACGGTCATCTTGCCTCCGCGGATCCCCGCCTCACCCTCTGCGGCGTAGGCCTTACTCAGGCACTGCGTCTCCGCGCATCCGCCATTCATGGGGTGATCCGCCTTGGCGAAGATCTCCGCCATGTCGTCAGGTGCCTGGACCGGCTCCTTGTTGTCCGAACGATAGACCTTTCCGGCTTGGGACTCGTATTCGGCGGCGAAGTCACTGCCTCGTATCTCACCGGCGTCCGCTTGCCTTTCCAGGCCTTCGGAAACGCCGCAGTTGTGCACCAGCACGGACACGATGCCGGCCAGCACGTAATACGTGTGGATCCCGGCCACGGTCAGGTCGTGGGTCCGCAGCCGCTTCTCGAAGTGGTCGAGATCCTCAAGGGTGGCCGTGTCGCCGTCCGCGGTACGCAAGGTCATGCCGGGGAGCAGGTCCCCCGCCTCGATCCAGCGCCCCTCGGAGACCGCCCAGAACGGGTGGGTCGTCGTGGAGACCAAGGACTCCTGTGCACCGGATTCGCTTCTTATCGCGAGGTCGACGAAATGCTTGTCGTCCTCGGTCACGATCGTACCGACGACCTCACGCTGGGTCGTCTCACCGGTCTCGGGGTCGGTGACGGTGACCTTGTCACCGAGTCCGACGTCCTCGATGGGCTTCGTGGTGCCATCGGCGAGCAGGACCTTCGTGCCGGGCAGGAAGCTGTGGTTGGCCGGCTTGACCGGGCAGGAGCCATCACCCTTCTTGAGAGCGGCGGCAGCCTTCTTCTTGGCCGCGGCCAGTGCGTCCTTGGCCCTGGCCACACCGTCCTTCGCCTTGCTGACCGCCTTGGAGGAATTCCACAGGTCCTTGACGCCGCCGACGAGATCGCCGACCAGTCCGACCACCCGCTTGGCGAGCCTGGCTCCCTTGGCCCAGTTCCACGGAGCTCCGTACTTGGCCAGGATCTTTCCGGCGAGACCTCCCGCGAAGCTGCCGGCGATGTTGAGCAGCGTCTCGCCGCAGGCACCCATGTCACCGCTGGAGACACAGTCGAGCGCCGCGTCGACGCCGAGAATGTCACGGGCGATCTTGACCAGGGCCTTGGCCGAGGACTTGATGCGCTGCTTCGCTGCGGACTGCTGGCCCTGCGCGCCCGCCAGTACGGCACTGGCCTCGGTGGAGTTCTGCTCGGCCTGCTTCACCGGGTCGGACTTCCCACCGGTGACCGGCATGCCTCCCCGGCACTCGATGAGCCCCTGCATGCACTCGGGGATCGCCATGCCGCTCGGGTCGGCATGGGTGACCGGGCTGTTGTTCGCGTAGGCGTATCCGTTGATCTGCTGCGGCTGTGTGTAGTCGATCAGCGGGTCGACGGAGATGAACTTGCCGATGACCGCGTCATACTCACGAGCGCCCAGATGTGTCAGGCCGGTCGACTTGTCGATGGTGCCGCCGACGAAGCCCTTCTCCCCCGGCCAGCTGCCGGTGGCCTCGCCGCGCTCGACACCGTAGGGGTCGAAGCGGCGCTGGGTGACCGCACCGGTCGCGGAGTCGATGGCGAGTTCGCCGGTGCCGTGGTGGTCGGAGGCGAGGAAGGACACCTTGCCGTCGTTCGTCCGCACCGCGACCGTCTGGCCGGCGTGCCCGTAGTAGCGCGTGGCTTCCTTCTTCGTGCCGTCGGCCGAGAGCTTGAGCTCCATGCCGGGCAGGTACACGGTCGTACCCGTGGAGTCCTTGCGCTGGACCCGGCTGCCGTCGCTGGCGTACAGGTAGGTGGTCTCGGAGCCGTTGGCCTCCTTCGCCTTGGCGAGCCTGCCGGTTGCGGTCCATTCCAGGACCTGGGCGTTGCCACCGATCGTGCGCTTGGTTGCACTGCCGCTGTCGTCGTACTCGTAGGTGGACTGACGGTCACCCGTAGGAGTGCTTTCGACGACCTTTGTCACCTGGTGCGGGCCGTCGCCGAGAGCTCCGGCACCACCGTAGGTGTAGCTGCGCGTGATGTTCTGTGCTGCGTCGAGGGCCGTGTCGTGCACGGTCTCGGACGTGCGGTTGCCGATGGCGTCCGTGGTGTAGGACGTCCAGTACGGCGCCGGGCCCCCCAGCGGGTTCGCACCCGGAGCGGCCTGGCATGCCGTCGGTCCCGAGCCCTCCACCGGCGCCACAGATCCGGTGGTTCCATTGCCTCCGGCGTTCGCCACGGTCGATGCCGGACTCCATGCCTCGGCCAGGCGCTGGCGCGCGTCGTAGGCGAAGCACTGGACATCAGGCTTGGCCGCATTCGCCGTGTCGGAGATGGACAGGACGTTGCCCGCCTGGTCGTAGGAGTAGTTGGACTCCTTGGCAGGTGCGGATGCCCCGGCCACATCGACCACCGAGCGGGTCAGCCTGTCCGTACCGGTCTCGTAGTCGAAGGTCTGCCAGACCTTCTTGCCGCTACCGGTGGAAAGTTCCAACTGCTGGACGTGGCTCTCGTCGGAGTAGACGGTGCCGGTGACGTACGGAGTCGAGCCCGTCAGCGTCGTAGGGCGCTGCAGGGAGTCGTATCCGCTGACCAGCACCTCGGCCGGCAGGTCCCCTGCTGCGGGCAGGCCGCTCGACTGGACGGTGCCGTCGCGGTTGTACGCCGAGGTGAAGCTGTACGTCCCGGCGAGCGACCCCTGAGATGCGGGAACCACATAGTTCGTCTGCAGGGGGCGGTAGAAGTCGTCCATCGTCTGGACGACCGTTCCGAATGACTCCGTCGGGGAGATGTAGCTGATGTCGGCCCAGGCCTGGCCCAGCAGACCGGCCTTGTCGTATCGGGTCTCCGTGAGCCTGATGCCTGTGGTGGGCTCGCCCTCCCACGTGGACACGGTGCGGCCGAGTTTGTCGTAGACCTTGGAGATCTTCTTGCCTCGGCCGTCCGTGGACGAGACGGGACGGTCGAGCGCGTCGTATTCAGTGGTCGACGTACCCGCGTCCGGGTCGACACTCTTCGTCTTGCGGCCCAGCTGGTCGTACTCGTAACGCCATGCGTTTCCCTTGGCGTCGACGACGGTCTCGAGCTCGTTCTTCGGGGTGAACGTGTACTTGGTGACGTCGTATCCCGACAGCGGGTTCGGACTTCCCCCTCGGTAGTGCCAGATCTCCTTGGTGTTCCCCAACGCGTCGTTGATCGTGGTGGTCGGCACGCCGCCGGCGGGCGGGTCGATCGTCGTACGCTCACCGTCGTACACCGTCGTGGTGCGCCACTGCTCGACGCCGGAGACCGCCATGATCTGCGCGGTCGAGCGGCCGAGGCCGTCGTACTCCAACAGACTCTGCTGACCGACCTCGCCGTTGTGGACGATCAGCAGCTCGTCCGACGCGGCTCCTGCGGCGTTGTACGTGGCGTTGGTCTTCTTGATCTTTCCGCTGCCGTCGTAGAAGGAGTCGGCGACCATGCGCGTGCCTCCGGGACCCTCCGTCTGCATCTGCCGCGGTCGCAACAGGCCGTCGTAGAGCTGGTACTCCGCGCCGTACGAGCCGTCGTTCTCGATCTTCTCCGTCTTGATCGCGACGACCTTGTCGCGGCGGACGTTGTACGAGTACTTGATGCTCGGGGTCTGGGTCTTCGCGCGGTCCGGGAGCCAGACCGAGGTCAGGCGGCCCAGGCCGTCGTAGGCCAGGTCGGTGCGCTTTCCGTTCGGGTCCGTCTGACCGGCCGACATGCCCCAGGCAGGGGCGAAATCGGTGGTCGTGACGTGGTTCAGCGCGTTGGTGCTCTTGGTCTGCGAGATGAGGCCGTTGACGTCCGTGTACGCGGTCTTCGTCTCCGCCAGGCTCGCGTCCTTCTGCGAGAGCGGGCGGCCGAAGGCGTCGTAGGTCGTCGTGCCGGTGACCTGGTAGGTGCCCGTGGTCCCGTTGTGCGCGGTCAGACGTTCGGTCTTCGTGGCGTCGCCCTTGGTCGGGGACTCACCGAACGCCTTGCCGTCGTAAGAAGTGCGCTCGTCCGCGTGGACCTGCGTCTTGCGGTTCGGGGTGGCTGAGCACCTCACGCCTACCGACTCGCTGCGTGAGGGCAGGGAGAGGAGGTTGGTGGCGGTGTTGTCGACGTACCAGTTGCGGACACAGGTGTCGTCAGCGGTTGTGGAGACGTCGCCCTGATCATCGACCTCGACGACGCGTCCGGTGCTGTTCGTGGTGTCGTACTTGGAGGTGACCTTCGACTCACGCCAGGTCCCGTCGGACAGCAGGCTGAAGCCGCGCTCGGTCTCGGAACGCACGATCACCGCATGGGTGGTGCCCCAGCTGCGGGTCTGGGTGGCCGTGGTGAACTTCCAGGGCGTACTGATCGTCCTGGCAACAACCTTGGTCCCGTCGTAGGTGGCGGCCTCCAGCTGGTGACCGGTGAACTCCTCGGCGTCCGTGTACTCCGCACCCGTGGAGTCCTTGACCTTCACCGAACGGGTTCCGCCGGCCGGGTCCTTGTCGCCGTCCATGCCCTGCAGATACGTGTAGTCGATCCGCGAGGTCTGCTTGTCGGCGCTGCCGCTGGTCACCTTGACCTTGCTGTAGCCCTGCCAGCCGCCCCACGTGAGGTACTTGTCCTCCGTGATGCCGTCCGGCTTCGCCTTACGCCAGGCCGCGTCGCCCTGGTAGTCGTAACGGGTGACGAGGCTGTCGCCGCCTCCCGTGCGGTCGGTCTCGACGATCTCGGCGACGACGTACTTGTGGAACCAGTCCGTGATCGGTTCGATCGTGCCGGGCGGGGCCCACTTCACCGGGTAGCAGCGCTTGGTCGACTCGCCCGGCTTGGGCAGGGCGGCCTTGGTGCAGTCGGTCGCCGCGTAGTTGACGTCCAGCTGGGCGCCCGTCTCACTGAGGACGGCCGCGAGCCGGAAGCGGTGGAAGGGGGCGATGTTGTCGCCGACGGCGTCGACGCGGTTGACGAGCTGTTCGCCGTAGAGTTCGAGCGTCGGCAGCTTCGCCGCCGTGCCGACCCGGCCCTCGTGGTCGATCTTCGACAGCCAGAGGGTCTTGGAGTCGTCACCGTTGTCGGTGAACAGGTGGGTGAAGGTCCACGCGTCCACGTCCTGGTACTCGGTGGCGCTCTTGCGCATCTGGGTGGTGATGCCGGTCAGGCGCTTCGTGGTCCAGAACGTCTGGCCCACGGTGCACTTGGTGGCCGCCTTGCACTCCTGGTCGACGGGGGTGTCCGGCCAGTGCGCGGCGTTCGCCTTGGTCCGCTTGGACTCGGCGCAGTCGAAGTCGGCGGTGGGCAGGCAGCGTTCGGCCACGTCGAACACGACACGGGCGGGTGCCTTGGCCGCGTAGGCCTGGCCGTCGCGCTGGCCGTAGTCGACCCGCTCGAGGTAGCCGCCGCGGTGGTACGCGGTGCCGTTGACGTCCGTCTTGCCGTTGAGGGCGTAGTAGTTCGTCTCGGGTACGTAGAAGTAGGACATCACGTTGCCGTGGGTGTCCTTGACGTGGTCCAGGCTCCAGCGCCAGGCCTGCTTGCAGTGGGCGCTGGTGAACGTGGCGTTGTGGCAGGGCTCGCCGGAGTCGTCGCCGAAGACGGGCACGGTCCAGGTGGAGTCCGTGGTCTCCTTGCCGTCGGTCCAGCCCGGGAGGCGGTTCAGTCCGAACCAGTACTCCGTACCGTCGGCGGTGGTGACCTTCCAGTGCTCGCCGTCGTTGTCGCCGTTCGTCGCCCCGGTCAGCTTCTCGACCTTGGTGCCGTCGTCGGACGAGAACTTCCAGTCGCCGGTCTCGTCGTCCTTGATGAGCTCGGACGAACTGCCGTTGAGCATGATCGTGGCGTTGTCGAAGGCCCAGCACTGCTCGGCCGACGTGGAGTGCCCGTCGTCGGAGCACGGCTTGTAACGGCGTTCGATGTACCCGGGGTCGTACGAGAAGCCCTCACCGACCCAGGAACCCTGGTTGTTGGTCACCGAGGTGCGGCCGTCGGCGGACTGCGAGGAGTAGCCGAGCCCGACACTGGGCGACTGTCCGCCCGGCGTCGGAACGGTGCGCACCGGATAGCTCCAGCTGAAGCCACCGGAGGAGTTGGCGACGCTCCAGGTCGCGGACGGGGCGAGCGCGGTCGCCTTGTAGCTGCCCTGGGCGGAGGACGGGCCCGCTGCGAGGGCGACGAGCGGTGCCGCGCTCGGAGCGGCCTTCGCCGTCATGGCGGAGGCGGGTGCCGCGGTGGCCTGGACGTCGGCCGATACGGTGCGGTCCTCGGCGTCGTTCACCGTGGCCAGGGGCTTGGCCTGCTCCGGGCAGGCCTTGCTGCCGGGTACCGCGACGGCCGCGCAGGCGGGGAGCTGGACGAGCTGCAGGCGGGCCCCGTAGTCGCCGCCGTACGCGTCGGCGAACTTCGAGTAGTCCACGGAGAGGCGGACCTTCGCGGCCTTCGCCGCCGCGTCCGTGCGCTCGACGCGCATCAGCGCGCCGGCGCCGACGGCCGCCGCCCGCTTCGCGGGCAGTACGGCGACCTCGACCTCGGCGGGACCGGCCGGCTGCACGGTCTTCCTGGACGTCTTGGATGTCTCGGACGTCTTGGGCGTCTTGGGCGTGATCGCTGTGACCGAGACGGGCAGCCCGCCGACGGTCTCCTCGACGGGGGACGTGGCGGCCACGGAGACCTTCGCGCTGCCGCCGGCCGGCCAGACGGCCTTGTCCAGCCGCTTGACGGCGGCCTTGCTCGCCTCGTCCGCCGGACGCTTCTTCGCCTGGGCGTCCTTGCCCTCCACGGGATCGCCGAAGTCCTGGACACCAGGCCTTCCGCGTCCTTCCTGCCCCGGCGCCGACGGCACGGCCTGGACTGTGCTGCCGGTCAGGGCAAGGGTGATGCCCAGGGCGGTCGCCATGAGCAACCGCCCGGGTAGGCGCCGGTTCAACAACCGGCCTCTGAATGCCATCACGTGTCTCCGCACGTTGTGAGGGATGGGACTGGAGCGGGCGGGTGTGCCGGTTCCGCTGGGAACCGGCA
>NZ_JBHXRD010000024.1:0-110488 GCF_042717325.1 Streptomyces sp. NPDC058637
GGGGACCCTGTGGGAGAGTAGGACGCCGCCGAACAATTATTCCGGGAAAGCCCCGTGCCCTTGTGGCACGGGGCTTTTCTGCGTTCACGACCCGTTCCGACCACCGAGCCGAGACCATTCCGGCACTGTGGCGGGTTCGCCCGACGGGTGTCCCCGGCGTGAACCGGGGGCCGTCCTCGGGCCGCGATCGTGTGCTCAGCCGGTGGCGGTGCCGAACCACCGGGGCAGCCGTTCGAGCAGGTCCTGCTGGTCCTCACCGACCCATGCCACATGGCCGTCCGGCCTCAGCAGCACGGCGGGTACGTCCGGGTCCGCGTCCTCGCTTCCGACGTCGACGACGTGGTCGACCCGGTCCGTCCAGCCCGCCGCCGACAGCCGGCCGGTCCGGTCGAGCAGCAGCCCGCGGCCCTCGCGCATCAGTTCGTAGAGGCGCCCCTGCTTCAGCTGTACGTCCCGCATCCGACGGCCGAGCAGTTCATGCCCTTCGCCGAAGTCGTAGCTCACATCGACCGCGGTGATCATCCCGGTCACGTACCGGTTCACCTCCTCGAAGTCCATCAGCTTCGTGAACAGCTCCCGCAGCGCGGTCGCCCCCGGGTCGGTCCCCAGCAGTGTGATCTGCGCGCGGGTGTTGGTCAGTACGCGGGCGCCCACCGGGTGCCGTTCGGCGTGGTAGCTGTCGAGGAGGTCGGCCGGGGCCCAGCCGGCGACGGCGGCGGCCAGCTTCCAGCCGAGGTTGAAGGCGTCCTGCACGCCGAGGTTCATCCCCTGTCCGCCGGTCGGCGGGTGGATGTGTGCCGCGTCGCCGGCCAGCAACACCCGGCCGACACGGTAGCGCTCGGCCTGCCGGGTGGCGTCGCCGAACCGGGACAGCCAGCGCGGGGAGTGGATGCCGAAGTCGGTGCCCGCGACGGCCCGCAGCCGCTGCTTGAAGTCGTCGAGGGTAGGTGCGGTCGTGCGGTCCTCGGACACCCCGTCGGCGGGCACGACGATGCGAGCCACCCCGTCACCACCGGGCGCGACGCCGAACCGCAACTGGGTCTTGCGTACTTCCTCGACGACGGCGGCGATCGTCGCCGGGTCCGCGGTCACCTCCATGTCGCCCAGCAGCGTCTCGACCTTGGCGGGTTCGCCGGGGAAGCCGATGCCGAGCTGCTTGCGCACCGGACTGCGTCCACCGTCGCAGCCGACCAGGTAGCGCGAACGCAGGTGCTTGCCGTCCGCGAGCTCGACGCTCACCCCTTCCTCGTCCTGGCTCAGGCCGACCACCTCACAGCCTCGCCGGATCTCCGTACCGAGTTCGAGGGCGCGCTCGTTCAGCAGCCGCTCGGTGACGGGCTGGGGGGTGGCGACGCCGTACGGGTGGGCCGTGTCCAACCGGTCGGGCCACGGCTTCATGATGCCGCCGAACAGCCCGCCGACCTGGAACTTCTCACTGACCGCGAGGAACCGTTCGAGCAGGCCACGCTGGTCCATCATCTCGACGCTGCGCGCGTGCAGGCCCTGACCGCGGGATTCCTTGGTCGGCTCGGTCAGCTTCTCCAGCACGACCGTCCGCACACCGTGCAGCCGCAACTCGGCGGCCAGCATCAAGCCGGTCGGTCCGCCGCCGACCACGATCACGTCAATCATTCAGAACGCCCGTTTCAAAGAGAGGGGATTGCGGTCGGCCGCTCCGCGCGGCATCTGCCATTTCCGCAGGTCCTGGCTTCGGTCGGTCATTCTGCGGCACCACCGGGGCCTTGCCGCAAGCCCCCTGGTGGGCTATAAGTTGAGAGTGGAAAGGAGCGGGTCTCCTCCTTCCCGGCGTCGCGGGCGAACCACGGAACCCGACCCCACCACCCCCTTCGGAGCACCTCTTCTCCGTCGCGCATTCCGGGCCGTCACTGGTTCCGGCCGCGAGAGGGACGGTGTCGGAAGTCGTTTGCCCTGGTGAGCGCGCCGGGGCACCATCGCTCCATGGATTACGTCGTACATGCGGTCCGGGCGGACGAGTGGGCCCGTGCCAAAGAGCTCCGCCTGGTGGCGCTGCAGGATCCGGTCGCTTCGGTCGCGTTCCTGGAGACGTACGAGCAGTCGCTGACCCGGCCCGACTCCTTCTGGCAGCAGCGGACAGCTGATGCCGCCGAGGGGAGGCGGACCCGGCAGTTCGTCGCTGTGGCGCCCGACGGGCGGTGGATGGGCACGGTCACCGTGCTCGTCGAGCGGCCTGCGGAAGGCGTGCGTTTCGGGGAGGCGGCCGAGGTCGATCAGACGCATCTGGTCGGGGTCTTCGTCCGGCCGGAGGTCCGGGGGTGCGGTGTGGCGGACGCCCTGTTCCAGGAAGCGGTCGACTGGTCCTGGTCGCTGACCGGTCCGCCGGTCGAGCGGGTGCGGCTGTACGTGCACGAGGCCAATCCGCGGGCCGCCGCCTTCTACCGCCGGATCGGCTTCGTCCCGTCCGGGCGGTCGGTGCTGCTGGAGGGTGACCCGACGGCCCGTGAGCTGGAGTTCGAGGTGCGCCGACCGGCCTTCTAGCAGGAGAGCGGCGGTTCGGGGGACGTGAGCCGTTCCCGCCAACGCGCCCTGCCCTGCTCCTCGGAGCGGAGGCACACCAGAGCGGGCATCCCCAGAGCCTGACCGGTCGTCAACAACTCAGGGAGCTGGGGAAGGGGCGCCACGGCCGCGACGTCGTCGAGGACGAGCGTCATTGGTGGGTCGAGCCGACCGTCGGTTGACCGTGCGGCCATGCGGCGGCCGTGCTCGACCACGTGTGAGGCGAGAGCGGTGAGGAGGGGCATCGCACCGGGGCGGTGACGGGGATCCTCGATGGGTTCGCCGACCAGATAGAGCGTTCCCCCTTCACGCGCAAAGGATTCCAGTACGAGCGAATCGACACGGTTCGGTGTGCAGGCGTCCCGGATGTGGACCGAGGAGAAGGCCGTGAACGCACGCACGGTCAGTTCCTGCGCCATCTCGCGGCGTTCGGGATAACCGGTGAGCGCGGACTCCAGGAGCCCGGCGAGACCGGAGGCGGCCCTGGGGTGGGTGCGGAGCAGGCGTACGGGTTCGTGCGCGCTGCCGCCGGAGGCCCAGCGGTGGACCTGGCGGAAGGGACGGCCGTCCACGGCCGCGGCGTGCAGCCAGCACTGGAGCAGGGTCTGGGCGGTGTCGGCGACGGCCGCGTCGACCCTGGCCTGCGGGCGGACCGGGGCGAGGAGCGCCGCGGCGCGTGCGGTGGCGGTGGCGGGGTCCTCGCAGCCGGCGGTCGGCGACCAGCGGAGGCGGGCCGGGGTGTCGCAGAGGTGGCCGGGGTCGTAGACGAGGACCGGGCCGAGTTTGCCGCGCGCGTCCTTCGTGTCGGCCCAGACCGTGGGGTCGGACGTGACGACGAGGACGGGGCCGTCGGCGTCCTGGACGGCCTGGACGACGGTGGGCCGGCGGCCGGCGGCCGTGTCGTAGAGGAGGAACGGGGCGCGGGGCGAGGGAACACCCAGGAAGGTCTCGGGCCCGGGTGCGGGCTCACGTACGGGCTCACGTACGGGCACGGGTACTGGCACGGGCTCGGGGGGTACGGGCTCGGGGGGTGCGGAGTCGGGGGGTGCGGCTGCCCCGGCGTACGAGCTGGACGCTGCGGGCAGGCGTGCGGGGCGCCGCACGGTGTCCTGTACGGGCTCCAGGGGCTCCTGCAGCGGCTGTTCGTACGGCGTCCGGGTCGTCGCCGTGCCCCGTTGCTTCCGCACCAGACGCCATCGGGCCACCACGCCGATCACGAACACGGCGATGACCGCCGACACCATCAGCTCGCCGATGAGCAGGCCCCAGAACAGCCCGAATCCGGAGAGCTCACCCGCCGGCGTGTCGGGCCAGGCGCCCGGGAGGTCCTGCGGGTCGCCGATCAGCGCGCGCAGTGCGAGGGGCGTCCGGGCGAACGTGACACCGTCCGGCCAGGACCCGTGGGCGAAGAGGCCCGCCAGCCCTGTGGCCGTCCAGGCCAGGACCGTCAGCGCGGCCAGAAAGGCCAGGAGGCCGATCAGCAGCCCGTCCGGGACACCGCCCTGGCCCTCGCCGCCGCGTTCCGTACGGGATGGTGCCTGGCGTGCCATGTCATGCCACCGTTGACTCGGACGACTCGTTCAGCCGTTGCTGGTGCTCGATCCTCGCCGCCCGCTGCTCCGCCTCCAGCTCCGCGGCTCGTACGTCCTCGGGAAGCATGTCCGACGTGGAGCCCTCGGTCATCGCTCGGTCGGTGAAGACCAGGGGACGTTCCGCCTCGGTGATCAGGTGTTTGACGACCTGTACGTTGCCGTTGACGTCCCAGACCGCGATGCCCGGCGTCAACGTCGGGATGATCTCGACCGCCCACCTGGGCAGGCCGATCACCTTGCCCGTCGCTCTGGCCTCGTCGGCCTTCTGGGCGTAGATCGTCCGGGTCGAGGCCATCTTCAGGATGGCCGCCGCTTCCTTCGCCGCGGCACCGTCGACGACGTCGCTGAGGTGGTGGACGACCGCGACGAACGACAGGCCGAGCCTTCGCCCGAACTTCAGCAGGCGCTGGAAGAGCTGAGCGACGAAAGGTGAGTTGATGATGTGCCAGGCCTCCTCGACGAGGAAGATGCGCTTCTTCCGGTCGGGCCTGATCCAGGTGTGCTCAAGCCACACGCCGACGATGGCCATCAGGATCGGCATCGCGATGGAGTTGCGGTCGATGTGCGAGAGGTCGAAGACGATCAGCGGGGCGTCGAGGTCGATGCCGATCGTCGTCGGGCCGTCGAACATGCCGCGCAGGTCACCGTCGACCAGCCGGTCCAGGACGAGCGCGACGTCCAGGCCCCAGGCCCGGACGTCGTCTATGTCGACGTTCATCGCCTCGGCGGATTCGGGCTTCGGGTGGCGCAGCTGCTCCACGATGTCCATCAGGACCGGCTGGCGCTCGGTGATGGTCACGTTCACGTACGCGTGGGCGACCTTCAGCGCGAAGCCGGAGCGCTCGTCCAGGCCGTGGCCCATGGCCACTTCGATGATCGTGCGGAGCAGGGCGAGCTGACCCGTCGTGGTGATCGTCGGGTCGAGCGGGTTGAGCCGGATCCCGTCGTTCAGCGCGGCGGTCGGGTCCAGGCGGATGGGGGTTATGCCCAGCTCCTGGGCGATGAGGTTCCACTCGCCGACGCCGTCCTCGCCCTGGGCGTCCAGGACGACGACCTGCCGGTCACGGAAGCGGAGCTGGCGCAGGACGTACGTCTTCTCCAGCGCGGACTTGCCGTTGCCGGACTCGCCGAGCACCAGCCAGTGCGGGGCGGGCAGCTGCTGCCCGTACAGCTGGAAGGGGTCGTAGATGTAGCCCTTGCCGGAGTACACCTCGCGCCCGATGATCACGCCGGAGTCGCCGAGGCCCGGTGCGGCGGTCGGCAGGTAGACGGCCTGGGCCTGGCCCGTCGACGTACGGACCGGAAGCCGGGTCGTCTCCACCTTTCCGAAGAGGAAGGCGGTGAAGGCATCCGACAATGCGGACAGCGGGTCTCGCATGGCGCGACTGCCCTCCCTCTCGGTTGTGGGTCGACGTGGTCAGCGACGGATGCCGGTGGCGAACGGCAGGGTGTTCACGAAGGCGCGGTGGTGCTCACGGTCGCACCACTCCAGCTTCAGGTACGACTTGCCGGCCGAGGCCCGGATCGTCCGCTTGTCGCGGGCGAGGGCTTCGGGGGACCGGGACGACACGGTGATGTACCCCACCAGGTTCACCCCGGCCGCGCCGCTCGCCAGATCTTCACCCCGCTGGTCGAGCCGGCCGTGGGCGGCGATGTCGCGCGGGTCCACCGTGCGGTTCATCTTGGCCTGACGGCTCGCTTCGGCGTCGTCGTTCGTCTTCTCCGTGAGCATGCGCTCGATGGCGACCTCGGTGGGTTCCAGGTCCATGCAGACCGCGACCGTACGGATCACGTCGGGCGTGTGGACCAGGAGCGGGGCCAGGAAGTTGACGCCGACGGGAGTCATCGGCCATTCCTTCACCCAGGCCGTGGCGTGGCACCAGGGGGCGCGGGTCGTCGACTCACGGGTCTTGGCCTGCAGGAACGTCGGCTCGACCGCGTCCAGCTCGGCCGGCCAGGCGTTGCGCTTCGTCATCGCCTGGATGTGGTCGATCGGGTGGTCGGGGTCGTACATCGAGTGCACGAGGGAGGCGAGCCTGCTCTGTCCCAGCGGCTGGCGCACCCGGATGTCGGCCTCGGCGAGGCGCGCGCAGATGTCGGTGAGCTCACGCGCCATGACGACGGCGAGACCCGCGTCGCGGTCGATCTTGCGGGTACCCCGGGGGCGCACGGCACGGGCCATGGCGTTGGCCTCGGCGGCCAGCTCGCGGCTGTAGTGCATGCACGCGACGAGGTAGGCGCGGTGCTGCTCGCTGGAGGTGGAGACCATCGACTGGAGCTGGTCGTAGGACTCCTGCAGCCAGCCGGGGGCACCCTTGTCGCCGCGCTGGGCGACGTCCTTGGCGTGCGCGTCGGGGTCGGCGGGAAGAGTGCGGGCCAGCATCTGAAGGCGCGTCACGAACCCGTCGCCGTTGGCCACGTGCTTGAGCAGCGTCCCGAACCGGTCGACCAGGGCCTCCTGGTCCTCGCTGTCGCGCAGACCGACGCCGGGGCCCTCGATCTCGATGGCGGCGGTGACCGTACGGCGGTCGGCGTGCAGGAGCACGGCGATCTCGTCCGGCCCGAACGGTGCCGCGAGCCAGCTGATCCGGCCGATGCCGGGCGGCGGGCCGATCTCCACCTCACGGCCGTCGGCGCTGACCCCGGCCTCCATGACGGAGGAACGGTACGCCGTACCGCGGCGCACCGTGCGCTTGAAGCTGCGGTTGATCTCGAACCACTTGTAGAAGGTGCGGCCCTTGTAGGGGACGTACACGACGGCCAGGGCGAGCATGGGGAAGCCCACGAGCGCGACGATCCGCAGGGACAGCGTCGGAATGAGGAGCCCGCTCATCATGCCGAGGAACGCCCCGGCGATGATCAGCGCGATCTCGCCCGTCTCGCGGTTCTTGCCGACGATCGCGTTCGGCCGGGCGCGCCCGATGAGATACGTACGGCGGGGCGCGATCGTGTGGGACTGGGTCGTCAACGCCCCCCACCTCCTGAGCTCGTGTTACCTGTGCTGCCTGAACCGCCCCGCGAGGGACGGCTGCCGTGGGGGGTGCCGGAGGTGGGTCCGGACCCGCTGCGGGGTGACGGCGCGGCGGTGGGGATGGATCCGCCGCCCCCGCCGGAACCGCGGGAGCTGTGCGCGGCCACGCCGCCGCTGACCGCGTTGGCGGTGCGGGCGCCTCCGCCACCGCTGTCGCCGCCTCCGCCGCGTCCGCTGTGGGTCTTGATGCCCTGGGAGACGAGGGCGGCGGGAGAGCTGATCATCGCGGCGGCCTGGGAGCCGTCGGTGGCCTGCTTGCGGTTGGTGCGGGCGCCCTGGATCTCGTCGCCGAAGCCGGGGACGAAGCGGTAGATCATGGCGGACGCGAAGATGGCCAGCAGGATGATGGCCAGGCCGGACACGACGGCGGACATGGCGTTCGGGCCGTCGTCCTCGGAGAGGGCGCCGGCGAGCCCGAGCACGATGACGATGACCGGTTTGACCATGATCACCGCGATCATGATGCCGGCCCAGCGGCGGACGTGGCCCCACATGTTCTTGTCGACGAGCCCGGAGTAGACGACGACTCCGAGCAGGGCGCCGACGTAGAGCAGGGCGGCCCGGATGACGAGCTCCAGCCACAGGATTCCGGCGGCGACGATCGACACGAGCGAGACGACGATCAGCATGATCGGCCCGCCGCCGATGTCGGTGCCCTTCTTCAGCGCCTCCGCGAAGGACCCGAAGAAGACGTCGCTCTGGCCCCCGGTGGCGGTCGAGATGCCCTCGGTGACGCCGTCGGTGGCGGAGACGACGGTGTAGAGGATGAGGGGGGTGAACGCGGAGGCCAGGACGGTGAGCCAGAGGAAGCCGATGGCCTCGGAGAGCGCGGTCGTCAGCGGAACGCCACGGATCGCACGCTTGGCCACGGCGAGCAGCCAGAGGACGAGCGTGAGGATGGTCGACGCGGCGAAGACGACGGCGTACTGCTGGAGGAACCTCTCGTTGGTGAAGTCGACGGTGGCGGTGCCGTCCACGGCCTCGCTGAGCTTGCCGACGGTCCAGGACGCGGCGTCTGCGCAGCCGCGGGCGAGGGAGGTGAGGGGGTCGAGGGCGTCGGTGGTGACGGTGGGAGAACGACGCGCGGCACCGCCGGACTCGTCGCCTTCGCAGTAGTCCTTGGCCAGCCCGACGATTAGGTCGCAGGGGTTGTCGCTGGTGCTGGGGGAAGGAGTGGGCGTGGGCGACGGCTCTGCGTACGCGTGAGATGGCAGCAGGACGACCGTGGCCGGCAGGCCCACCAGCACTCCCAGGAGTGGGAGCGCACGGAGACGACGGCTATCGGGCATAGGTGAAGCCTCCGTATCCCTCAACAGCACCAGCGATGTCGTCCGCAGTGGATGCCCGGTTGTCGCCGTTGACCGGCGTCGGGCCTTCTGCTTGAGTCGACGACTCGACCTTCCAGTCGTTGTCGACCCACTTGAGCTTCTCCGTGATGGTGAACCATGTCGCGGTGACCGGCTTGGTCGAGCCCTGCCCTGCCATACCGACGAGGCCGGTGCACCACACCTCGACCGTGGTGGCGTCCCCGCTCCGGGCCGTCACTTTGGTACCCACTGGCACGGTGCGGGAGACGAAGGTCAGCCCACTGGGAGTGCTGCCGTCCTCGTTCAAACCGACGTTGGCAAGGAAGCCGGGAGAGTAGGCTTCGGCCATGTCGGCCTGGAGCCTTGCGACGACGGCGGGGACATGCGTCACCTGCAAGATCCCGTCACGCTTCGTCTTGTCGAACATCTCCGCCGACCCAAGCGCCACCGCGTAATTCGCCGCCGCACTCTGCGCCCCCTGCTCGTCACGCGCGAAGCCCGACGCGATCGTGCCGTTCTTGCCCTGTACCGGCTTCGTGCCCGTCGCGGCTGTCGGGCCCGCACCCGCGGCGGACGATTCCTTGCCTGCGGCCGGGTCCTCGGCCTCGCCCCCGCTTCCGCCCCGGTTCGCGAACGCGATAGCCGCGACGAGCAGGACGACCACGCCGACCACCATGATCAGCGAACGGGAGTTCCGGGCGGGCCGGCGCCCGTAACCGTCGCCTTCGTCGCCACCGGGAAGGCGCGTACGGGTCTGGCGCGTCCCACCGAGGGTGCTGTACGCGTCATCCGTGCGGCCGCCCGGTTCACTGCCGTATCCGCGCTCGTCGTCCTGGCTCATGCCGCGTACGCCCCCTCAGCCGTGTGCGGTTCCGCGTGGTACGACGGTAGCTGTGCTGGTTCCCGCGTGGGCGCGGTGTGGTGACTCGACATCAGGGGACGCAACCTCTGCCGGTGGGCACGACGGACGGATGGTGTGGGGGCGGGCGCGGGGTCTGGCCATGGGCAGAGAGGCTGACCAGACGTCAGACAGCCATTCCGTACACGATGGTGAACAGGGTGCCCAGCGACCCGATGATGAAGACGCCGGTCAGCCCCGCCACGATCAGGCCCTTGCCCTGTTCGGCGCTGAACGTGTCACGCAGGGCCGTCGCGCCGATGCGCTGCTTTGCCGCACCCCAGATCGCGATGCCGAGGCAGAGCAGGATGGCCACCGCCATCACCACCTCGATCATGATGCGCGCCTCGTTGCCCAGGGTCCCGAACGGCCCCCAGTTCGGGGCGATTCCGCCGATGATGGTGGTGATGTCGCCCTCTTCAGCTGCCAGGATCATGTAAGTCACCGCCCCTGTTGGGTAGTTCGCCGCCCGCGCCGTTCGACACGGGTCGGTCTCTATCTTCGCTGATGAAACCGGCATCGCACGACGCCTTCCCGGGTCTCTTTACCCGGATCTCGCACGTTTGACCGGGGAGGCCGCCCTGACCTGCGACTCGAGTCGGCATCGACATGCATATGCATGGTTACTCTGTGTATCAGAGTATGTGACGGCTAGCAACGACGGTGGCCATGGGTTCTGGAGGCGGTTGCAGCGTTCGCCGGGCCTGGCGCGTTCGTACGCGCTGTTCGAGAGCCGTGAGCGCGCCGGTGGCTTCCGGTAGATGCGTCATCAGGTGCTTGACGGGGAAGGGCCTCCGGGCCCGTGGTGCCGGAGGACCGTCCGTGCCGGGGCGTCGGCGCGGGGCGGCGTCGTCCAGTGTGCGGGTGGCCGGAAATCGCACCAGGAGCCGTCGAACGGGAAGGTTCCCGCGTCGGCGAGCCGGGCCACCCGCTCACCCTCGGTACGGATGCCGGCCGCTTCGTCGGCCGACCAGTAGGCCGGGTGCCCCGTCTTCTCGGCGAACGACCGCTCGTCCTTCCACCGCCAGTTACGGTCCGGTGCCACCTCGATGTCGAGTTCGTGGTCGACGACGTCGATGTCCTCGCCGTGGTGGACGCGGCGTTCGAGGTTCACGTACCAGCCCCGGAACTTCTGCCTCCGCCCGAAGAACCAGAACACCGCGTGCCCGGCGCCGGTCGGCTGGTGGATGAGGGCGCTGCCCAGCGGCCAGCGGTCGGCCTTCGCGGGATAGCCCGCGGCGGGCCGGTCCTGCGGCGGGATGTCCCTGAGGTGCGCCCCGCCGGGCAGGTCCGTACGCCACATCGGGGTGCCCGTCTCCAGCCACACCAGCTGCGCCTCGTCCGTGCGTTCGACGAGACGTACGGGGACGGAGGAGCTCAGATGGCCGCCGATGAAGAGGTTCCAGCGGAGGATCTGCCCGGTCATGAGGCGAGCAGGCCCAGTTCGTCAGCGGTGAACTCCAGCGCGCCGGCGGCAACGTTCTCGACGAGGTGGTCCGGGTTGCCCGTGCCGGGGATGGCCAGCACGTGCGGTCCCTGGTGCAGGGTCCATGCCAGGCGCACCTGTGCGGGCGTCGCGCCGTGGTCGCGTGCGACGGTGAGCACCGCCTCGCTCTGGGCAGCGGTCGCACCCGCCTCGCGTCCGGCGCCGGCGATGGCCCAGAACGGCACGAACGCGATGCCCTGCTCGCCGCAGTGGCGCAGGAACGCGTGGTTCTCGGGCGGGGAGTCGATGCCGTACATGTTCTGTACGCAGACCACGGGGGCGATGGCCCGGGCCTCGGCGAGCTGTTCCGGCGACGTGTTGGACATGCCCAGGTGCCGGATCAGCCCGGCCTCGCGCAGCTCGGCCAGCGCCCCGAAGTGGTCGGCGACGGACGAGGACGTGTGGCTGCGGGCGATGCGCAGGTTCACCACGTCGAGGTGGTCGCGGCCGAGCTGGCGCAGGTTCTCCTCGACCTGTCCGCGCAGCTGGTCCGGGGCGGCCCAGGTCCATTCACCGGAGGGGTCGCGGCCCGGTCCGACCTTGGTGGTGATGACCAGGTCGTCGGCGTACGGGGCGAGCGCGGTGTTGATGAGCTCGTTGGCGGACCGCAGGGGCGAGAAGTAGAAGGCGGCGGTGTCGATGTGGTTCACGCCGAGCTCGATCGCGCGGCGCAGGACCCGGACGGCTCGGCCCCGGTCGCTGGAGTCGCCGTGGGTGAACGCCGGCCCGTCCTGCGGGAGACGCATGGCGCCGAAGCCGATCCGGTTGACCGTCAGGTCGCCGAGCTTCCAGGTGCCGGCTGCGGATGCGGTGATGGTTTCCGAGGACGAGGTCATCGGTGAATTCTTTCACCGGCCCGCGGCGGGGCACGACGGGAGCGGGACATGGTGATCATCCCGAGCGGCGGGCTACAGGGGCCCCTTGGCTGATGGATCACGGATCTCTGCGTCGTGTCGGCGCGGGCGGCGATTGCCGAGCCACGGCGTGAGCAGGGCCGCCGGTTCGGTGACCGCACTCAGCCTGCCCCCCGGGGCGAGCGACCGGTCCTCTCCCGTGTGCGGTGGAGCCGGCCCCGGCCCGCGGTTCGTTCCGTTCCGCCGGTGGTCACGTGGCTTCGTCGGCGAAGTGGTCGAACTCTCCGGCCCGGACGCCCTGTGTGAACGCGTCCCACTTGGTGCGGGTGGTGGTGACCACCGTGTCGGGGTCGCCGGTCTCGCGGAGGTGGACGAGGTCCCCGGCCCCGAACGCGATCTCGATCCACGGCCCGGGGCCCTCCGCGTCCTCGGGTGCGACGCGGGTCCAGGTGAGGTCGGCGGGGGTGTCAGCCATGCGACGGGGTCGTCTTGACGTTGCGGACGAGGGCGGCCCACGCGGCTGGCGTGGTGTGGATTACGGCGCCGGTGGGATCGCTGCTCTCGGTCACCTGGACCGCGCCATGGCGGGCGGCGACGTGTATGCACGCCTCGCCCTGCGCGCAGTAGGAGGACTTCTGCCAGGAGAAGGTCATCGTCGTTCCTTTCACAGTTCCTGGACGATCCGGTGGATCAGGTCGCGGGATTGCGCGGAGGTCAGCGCGACGGCGTCGAGCCGGTCGAGCAGCAGCCGGTACTGCGTCAGCTGGGCCTCGCCGTCGATGAACACCGGGCCGTGGGACTGATCGAGCTGGGCGGTGTCGAGGCTCGGGACGGGGCCTTGCACGTAGTACACGGACTGGCCCGAGCCCGGGTAGGACGGTGCGGTGAACGGGATCACCCGGATCGTCACGTGGGCGCGCTCACTCAGCTCCAGCAGGTGCTGAAGCTGAGCGCGGGCCACAGCGGTGCCCCCGAACCCCATGCGCAGGGCCGCTTCGTGGACGAGGGCGCGGTACGGGACGGGGCGCGCCCGGTAGAGGACGGCCTGGCGTTTGACGCGGTACGAGACCCGGTGCTCGATCTCGGGCGGTGACATCTCGGGCACGGCCTGCCGGTGGATCTCACGTGCGTGGTCGACGGTCTGCAACAGGCCGGGGACGTGGATGCTGTGCGCTGCCCGCAGGCTGGCGCCGTGGTGTTCGATCTCTGCCAGATCGAGGAGCCGCGGCGGCAGGATGCCCCGGTACTCCTCCCACCAGCCGCGCTTGCGGTCGCCCGTCATGGCCACCAACGCATCGATCAAGGCCTGGTCCGTGCAGGAGTACGCCTGGGCCGCGATCCGTACACGCTCGGCGCTCACGCCGAACCGTGCGACCTCTATGTTGCTCAACTGACCCGAACTCGTCCCCAGCAGGCCGGCTGCCTGAGTGGTGGTCATCCCGGCGCGCTCCCGCAGCTTGCGCAGCTCCGCGCCCAGCCGTGTGCGGCGGGCGGTGGGAGCCGGCCTGCCTGCCATCTGAACCTTCCTTGAAGTCAGCTGAGTTGGCGGTGTCACTCGCAGGAGTGGTTCAACTCAAAGATTCCGGTCAATTGGCGCAAGTAATCCTTGCCGGAGCCTACTCTCGGACGCAGGCCACCCGCCCGGAAGAACCCCGCTCGACGGAGCGACCTGGTCACTGGGCACCGCAGCACATCGCCCCGACATCACTCCGTGAACGGAGACTTCCATAGCCATGGCCACCGTATCGCCGCCTTGGGTGTACACCCTGCAACTTCCGCGAGATCCCCGCGCACCAGGCGTGGCCCGCTCCACCCTCCGTGCCGTGCTGCGGGCGCACGGCATGTCGGAGCTCATCGAGACCGCCGAGCTGCTGGCCAGCGAACTGGTCACGAACGCGTACCTGCACTCCGAGGGTGCGTATTCGCTCCGGCTGCGCGGGGCGGGACGGCAGCGCGTCAGGCTCAGCGTCTGGGACACCGACCCACACATTCCGGCGCCGTTCGCCTGCAACTGGAGTGCGGAGGCTCCGTCGGTGCTGGCCGAGCGTGGGCGCGGGCTCCACCTCATCACGCTCTGGGCCGAGAGCTGGGGCGCGTACCCGATGAGGGCCGGACTGCCGGGGCAGGGCGGGAAGCTGCTGTGGGTCGAATGCGCGGGAAAGGCGGAGTGTCAGAGGAGTGATCTACCGTAACAGTGTGTAGTTGATCTGCGTGTCGGTGGAGGGAGCTCTTATGCCTGAGGCGTACGGATACGGCTGGCACTACGGTGGAATCGCCGCAGGACGGGGCACGGGCCCTCCCCCCGAGTCCGTTCGTGCGGGCACCACGTCCGCGTCGCAGGGACGGAGGCCACACGCCACGTCCGGTCAGCCGTCCTTGCGCCCGCGCCCGGGTAACCTGCGTGAAATCGCCGCGAAGATCGAAGAGGAGACGGGCCTGCGCGTGCAGGTCCTGGGGGGAAGTCTCGTGACTTCTCCGCCGCCGCGCGGCAAGCACGCGGGGACGATCAGGCGGCTGCGTCTGCAGCGGGACCCCGGGCTTCCGACGGGACTCACGGCGTACGAGGTGACGTCGGTCGCCATGCCAGGCGACCTCGACGACTACGCCACACCGGATCTCGTCGTCCTGCCCGAGGCGTGGGACGACGACGACAACTGGCTGGCCGACCCTGCGGACGTGGAGCTGGCCGTGGAGGTCATCTCCCAGTCGGAGAAGGCCAGAGACATCTCGCGGAAGAGTGACTGGTACGGGGTTGCGGGAGTGCGGTCGCCGCTCGTCATGGATCCGCGACAGGGCAGTTGGGCGTTGCACACGCGGCCAGGCGACGGCAGTTACCAGCAGTCGAGACCCGGCAAGTACGGGGAAGCCGTTTCCTGCCGCCGCGTCTCGCCCTGACGGCGACCACGGACTCGTTTCCGCTGTACGGCACTCCCGGAACCGCCGCGCCGGGAGGTGGGGGTGTGACACGGGGCGAGGCAGACCGGACGTTCAGGCGTGGAGCTCCGGTGGGAAGCCGGTCCAGCGGAGCTCTGCGGGGAGGTGGCCCATGTCGTTGACCATGACCACTGCCGCGGGCCGGCCGGGTACGTAACGGATCACGGTCAGAGCCGCGTTGGCGTGGTTCAGGCCCATCCAGCGCCAGGCCGGGGCGTCGAGGGCGTCGCGTACCAGCCAGGCGGCCAGAAACGCATGGGTGATGACCAGTTCGTGGCGGGGCTCGTCGCCTTCCGCCGGCCCGGTGAACCGCGCCAGCGCGGCGCGGGCCAGCGCGGGACCGCCTTCGCGTTCCTCCGGCGGGAACTGCTCAACGAAGGCGAGCAGACGGTCCGCCGAGTCCGGCGGGAGCTCGTCCCGCTGCGGGAGGTACGGGAGGTAGTCCCCGGCCGCATCCGACGCGTGAAGGGGGATGTCGCCGAGCTGGCGGTGAACGAGCTGGGCGGTCTGCGTGGCACGGGGGAGCGGGCCGTGGTGGACGGCGGAGAGGTTGCTGCTCCGGAGCCTTTCGCCGAGCAGCGTTGCCTGGCGTCGGCCGCCCTCCGTCAGCGCGGTCTCGTCCGGCGAGGCATGGCCGTGCCGGGCGACGTAGAGGTAACGGGTGGCGGTGCCGGTCATGGTGCGGTTCCTCCCAGCGCAGTGATGATCTTGCGGACGACGGGAGGGACGGCGCGGGGACGCGGGACGGTTCCGTGTCGCGCGTACGGGTGAACGTGCGGGCGGGGGATGCCTTGGTGCGGCGGGGGCGGGGGGCCTCGCCGTCGGTGTGCCCGGCGTGTCGGGTAGGCCGGATTTGGCACAGTGCCGCTCCGTGACCGAGAACGGGGTGAGCGGTGTGGCAGTGGTGCGGCGGCTGAGTGACCTGACGGGTCCGGCGGGCGCGGGTGGTGCCGGACGGGAGGAGCTGAAGCACAGCGACGGGCCGTGGCTGCGGGCCGCGGGAGGTGCGCAGGCGCTGTGTACGCACCTGGGGCCGGTGCCGTCGGAGCTGGCGACGGCTCACAAAGGGCTGGTCGCGGGGGCCGGTGACCTTTCGGCCCTCGCGGAACTCGGCACCGTACGGACGTCCTGGGAGCGGCGGATCGCGGCGGCGCGGGGCGAGTGCGCGGGCCTCGCGGACATGCTGCGGGCCGTCGCGCGGGCCCAGGGGGAGACGAACGAGGCCGTGCGGTCGTCCTTCGCGCCGGTCTCGGACAGGGCCGGGGTGGTGCGGTGAGGTCACCGGCCCTGACCTGGGCGGCGCTGCGGGACCTGAAGTGCGGCGAGCTGGAGGGCGCGGCGGACGGGTGGGGCGCGGCCGCCAACCGGGCAGACGCGGCCCGTGACCGGATCGAACAGGAACTGCTGAACGGGCTGCGCGACACGCAACAGGGGGAGGCGGCGACCTCGGCCGTGGCCCGACTGCGGCAACTGGGCCGGAACTTCCAGTACGTGTACACGGAGTGCGGGCTCCTCCGCACGACGCTCAACAGCCTGGCCCACGAGCTGAAGGCGCAGCAGCGGGTGCTGGCGGGCGCGCTGGACGACGCGGTGACGCTGAGGTTCACGGTGCACGCGGACGGTTCGGTGTCGTACCCGGCCGCGGGCGACGGCATCATCGACGACCGGCCGCCCCAGGGCGGTACGGCGTCGTCGGGCGGCCTGCCGGCCCTGTCGGCGCCCTCGGGGCTGGTCGCACCGAACCCCAACCTGGCGAAGGCGCAGGACATCGCGGACCGGCTGGCGGGAGCGGTGCGGGCGGCGGCCGAGATCGACTGGCGGTACGCGGGAATCCTGCGGCGGCTCAAGGCCGAGGAGGGCCTGAAGGTCCCGGCCTCGACCTGGACGGACGCGGCGGGCGACGCGGCAGCGGTCCGGGATGCCGCGGGGGCGTACCTGAGGAACGCGATCCCGCACGATGCGACCCCGGCGGAACGGCACGCGTGGTGGGCCGGCCTGACCCAGGAACAGCGCGAGGAGTACCTGGCGGTGTACCCGGACCGGATCGGCAACCTGGACGGGATCCCGGCGGTGGCGCGGGATGCGGCGAACCGGGACAACTTGCAGTTGCTGATCGGGAAGCTGGCGGGGCGGGACGACGAGAAGTCGGTGACGCAGTTGGCGGGACTGCGGGAGATCGACCGGCAGTTGGGGGCGGCGACCCAGCCACCGATGTTCCTGCTCGGCATCGGCGATGAGGGGAACGGACGGGCGATTGTCTCGTACGGCAACCCTGATACGGCGAGGAACGTAGCTGCCTATGTGCCTGGGTTGAACACGTCTCTGGATAGGGACTTCGCGGAGGGAGACCTCAAGCGTGCTCGGGATACGGCGATTACTGCACAGAGGTATGACTCGTCCAGTGCAGCGATTGTCTGGCTTGGCTATGACGCACCACAGGCGCCGGACTGGTTCGGGAGTTTGGCAGTTATGGGTGAGGACCGAGCCAATCAAGGTGGGGATGCTTTCCGTGGATTCACGAATGGGCTGATGGTCACGAGTGACCATGATGATCCACATTTGACCGCCATTGGTCACTCTTACGGTTCACGGACAGTTGGTGCAGCAACTCAACAGGGAGATGGGATGCCTGGAGTGGACGACATCGTCCTGGTGGGTAGTCCTGGAGTGGGGGTGGATCGTGCAGAGGATCTTGGTGTAGGTAAGGAAAACGTATTTGTCGGTGCAGCGGAAAATGATGTTGTGACGAGGCTTCCGTCTAAGCAGCAAGTGGCACTTGGTGCCGCGTCAGGCCCCCTGGCGTTTGTGGTGGGAGATATCGCTGACCAGGGGGATGATGACCTCTGGTTTGGCAAAGACCCGGCCAGCGACGCATTTGGCGCAAAGCGCTTCCAGGTGGACGAAGGGCCGCAGCTGGTTAGTAGCAGGGGGCTATCAATCGACGCGCATTCGCAATACTTCGACGTTGCCCCCGAGCGGGACAACGTATCGGCAGACAATATTGCTTTGATCGCTACCGGTAACTCGCGAAAAATTAAAACGGAGGAGCCCCGTTGAGGTTCTCACCGCGTCGGTCGGCACTTGTTGCGCTACTCATCGTGGCATCGTCGGGTTGTATGGATCCGGCAGCTCAGTCGAACGAGGAACGGCGTGCGAGTGTGAATATGCAAGGAGCGGCAGACCGTGCCGACAAGATTCTTGACGAGGTGCTGGCAGGGATTCGACCAGAGGTGCAATGGGCACATGATCCGACGACCACGGGTAAGTGTGATGTCTCGCGCAGGCGTACTGTTATGACGGTAATTTCTACAGAGCGTCGAGGTAGTTTCCTCGGGGTTGTAGAACGATTCTGGCGTAAGAACGGATACCGGATCAAGGCGATCAACAATGATGCAGACGTTCCGGCGGTCTACGCGCGGACGAGCGACGGCTTCGGGGTCAGTCTGAGCGTGGGAGGAAAAGGCCAAGCATTCTTCCAGGTGGACAGCCCCTGTGTCGAGAAGTCCGACGTGGCTGAGTCCACCACCCCTCCGAACGGCCCGGCCTACGAGGGCGTCTACCCCCTCCCCCGCCCCAACATCCGCTCCTCCTTCTGGTCAGCCGGCGCCCCCTGAGGCCTCCGCGTCCCCAATGACACGTAACCGGCCGGTCGGTGGGGATAGGGGAGGCGCTCGGCACCAGGGACATTGAGCCTGACATTGGGCCCTGGGGCCCATGCCGCGCCCTGTGGTGGTGTGGTCGCATACAGACACCGATCGAACTGTCACTGCGCCCACTCACCAAGCTGGGAGACTCGTCGTGTCTGGCATACGAGAATTAGCGGTTCCGGGTGGCGCCGATGTGAGTGCTACCGAAGCCCGTCCGGACAGACAGTCGTTGTCGCGTTCGCTGCAGGCTGTGCTGGTTCTCGTGCGATTGCTCTTCGTCGTCACGGTCGTGGGTGCGGTTGACGCGCTGTTCGTGGCCTCGTCCATCGACGCGGTGGACGGTCACCTCCTGGGCATGGTGTTGTACGCCGCGCTGCCCGGCGTCGCCGGATTACTACTCTCGCTGTACCTGCGTACCGGCGGCGTCTGGGTCTTCCGTGGGCTCCTCGCCGTACATGCCTGGCTCATCGTCGGAGCCCTGGCGATGCTGGGTGAGGGCACCGGTGGGCAAGGCGTGGCGCAGCTGGTGGTGCCGGTTGTCGTCGTCGTTCTGCTGTTGAGGGCCGGCTCGCGCGAATGGTTCGGGCTCGCTCCTGAACAGCGGTCGGAGCACCGGGCGTTCAGCGGCATCACGCGGTTGATCCAGCGGCGTCGGGACGCCGGGCAGACCGCGATGGAGTACCTGGGCATGATCCTCGTGGTCGTGGCCCTCGTCGGCGGTCTCGTGGCAACGGGCATCGGCGGACAGTTGACCGGGGAGATCCGGAACGCCATCTGCCGGTTGACCGGAAGCGCCTGCCCGGCTCCTGATGTCGACGTGGTCGCCGGTGACGGAACGGATGCGGGCAGCGGCGGCGGCGCCTCGACCGGCGGCGGAACCGATTCCGTCGGTGGTACGGGTTTCGAAGGCTCGACCGTGACCGGTGGCACCGGGGCGGGCGGGGCCGAGACCTCCGGTGGTGCCGGAACCTCTGGTGGGGCCGTAACCTCCGGTGGGGCCGACTCAGCCGGTGCGTCCGCTTCCGGTGCGTCCGCTTCCGGTGGGTCCGCTTCCGGTGGGTCCAACTCGACCGGCGGCCCCGGAACCACCGGAACCACAGGCGGCGACGACACCTCCTCGTCCTCCTCGTCCTCTTCTTCCGGCTCAGCCACCGGCTCTCCTTCTTCGCAGGTCGACGCGGGTAGACAAACCCCGGATCAGGTCTCCTCCCGCCCCTCCGACGGTGACTTCCTCACCGGCTTCGTCGGCGGAGACGGCCTCTGGGGTGACGTCAGCGGCGCCGTGGACACGGTCCTCCACCCCGTCGACAGCGCGAAGGGCATCGCCGACCAGTTCACCCAGGCCGCGAACGGTGCCGGGTACAAGTGGGGCAAGGGCGAATACGTCTCCGCCGCGTGGGACATCGCCCAGGCGTCCGGCGGGGGCGGCGGCGCGGTCGCCGGGCTGCCCGGGTCCGGTACGCGCGTCGAGGCGGCGGTACGGGACGAGGAGCGCGACTACCTCAACGACCGCATCCCGAGCAACGCCACCGCTGCCCAGCGCAAGGACTGGTGGAACGGGCTGACGCAGCAACAGCGCGACCGGTATCTGGAGCTGTCCCCGGACCGGATCGGCGGGCTCGACGGCATCCCCGCGGCGGACAGGGACGCGGCCAACCGGAAGAACCTCCCGGCGCTGATCTCGAAGCTGGAGGGGAGGACGGACTCCAGGTCGAGGGAACAACTGGCGGGCCTGCGGGAGATCGACCGGCAGCTGAAGGAGGGGAGCCAGCCGCCGATGTATCTGCTCGGCATAGGCGACGAGGGCAACGGCCGGGCGATCGTCTCCTACGGGAACCCCGACACCTCGAAGAACGTATCGGCCTATGTGCCGGGGCTGAACACCTCCCTCGACGAGGAGTTCGCGAAGAACGACCTCAAGCGGGCCCGGGACACCGCGATCGGCGCCCAGGGGTACGAGCAGTCCACCGCGTCGATCGTCTGGCTCGGGTACGACGCACCGCAGGCGCCCGACGGGCTGCAGAGTCTCGCGGTCGCCGGTACCGGCCGGGCGGAGAAGGGCGGCGTGGCCTACGGCGACTTCATGGGCGGCATCGCGGCCACCAACCAGAACAAGGACCCGCACATCACGGCGATCGGCCACTCCTACGGTTCACGCACCGTGGGTGCCGCGACGCAGCGCGTAGGCGGCATACCGGGGGTGGACGACATCATCCTGGTCGGCAGCCCGGGCGTGGGCGTGGACCGGGCCGTGGACCTCGGTGTCGGCAGCGGGCACGTCTTCGTCGGCGCCGCGGCCAACGACCCGGTGACCAAGCTCCCGTCCAGGACACAGGTCGTGGTGGGCGCGCTGGGTACGATCCTCGGTGGTCCCGCTGGTGGCTACCTGGCCGGAGACCTCGCCGATCCGGGCGACGACGACCTCTGGTTCGGCAAGGACCCGGCTAGCGAGGCCTTCGGTGCCCGACGGTTCCCGGTGGCCCCGGGCCAGCCGGCGATCAGCACGGGCGGTGTGAGTTTCGACGCGCATTCCAACTACTTCGATCCGGTGCGGGACGCCATGTCGGCGGACGGCATCGCTCTGATCGTGTCGGGGCACTCCGACAGGCTCAAGATGGAGGAACAGCGATGAAGCGAAGGTTCCGGATCGTCGCGGTGACCCTGGCTGTCGGTTTCGCACTGGCCGGCTGCGGCACCGTCGACGGAGGGGCGGGCGGCAGCGCGAAGGCCTCCGCCGGGAGCAGCAAGGAAGGTAGCGAGGAGACCGGCAAGGAGGCCAGCGACATGGACATGCAGGAGGCCGCCGATCGGTCCGACAGCATGCTCGACGCCGTACTCGAGCAGATGGACCCCGAGGTGCAGTGGGCGCACGGCCCGACGACGAAGGGAGGTTGCGATGTGACGCGCAGGCGCACCGTGATGACCATCGTGTCGGCGGAGCGCCGGCAGAGCTTCCTGGACCAGGTCGAAAAATTTTGGCTCGAAAGCGACTACCGCATCAAGGCGAGGAACAAGGACGAGGTGTTCCCTGCGATCTACGCGCAGACGAAGGCCGGTTTCGGTATCAGCGTGAGTTTCCGTGGCAAGGGGCAGGCGTTCTTCGAGGCGGACAGCCCCTGTGTGGAGGAGTCGGGGGTCGCCGATTCCGCCTCCGAGCCGAACGGACCCGCGTACGAGGGGGTCTATCCCCTGCCGCGCCCGAACGTGCGCTCCGACTACTGGTCCGGCGAGCTGTCCTGACGGCACATCAGCACGTTGACGGATCGGGTCGGTGCGCCGGGACGTCCGGTCGGTGCGCCGGGTAGCCGGTCAGTGACCCCGATGCCCCTGATGACCCGGATGATTCGTACACACCCGCGAAAGCGCTCATGAAACCGTCCCCGATGGGGGATGGTTGAGGGGTGCGGAAATTCTGGGTGGCCGGTGGCATCGGCGTAGGTCTGGCCATGTGCTTCGTGGCCCTGCTCGTCGTCGGTACGTACTCCGCCGCTGCCGGGATCTCCGGGGCGAGCGGGGCCGTAGGGCTGGCCAAGGGGGCCGTGCCCGCGCGGTACAAGCCGCTCGTGGAGAAGTGGGGCAACCTCTGCCCGGCCATCAACCCCGCCCTGCTGGCCGCGCAGCTGTACCAGGAGAGCGGCTGGAACCCCCGCGCCCAGAGTCATGCCGCCGCGCAGGGCATCGCGCAGTTTATCCCCGGGACCTGGGCCTCGCACGGGATCGACGGGGACGACGACGGGGACCGGGACGTGTGGGACCCGGCCGACGCGATTCCGTCCGCCGCCTCGTACGACTGTGAGCTCGCCGGGTACGTCAAGAAGGTCCCGGGCGATCCGACGAACAACATGCTCGCGGCGTACAACGCCGGGGCCTACCGGGTGATCCAGTCGGGCGGGGTGCCCGCGATCAGCGAGACGCAGAACTACGTGAAGATCATCCGGTCCCTGGAGAAGAGCTTCGCGAAACCGGTCGGCCGGGTCGAGCCGTCACGGCAGGCGGCCGGGGCGATCTACTTCGCGCAGGAGAAGCTCGGTACGCCCTACCTCTGGGGTGGGAACGGAACGGCCGACCAGGGCGGGCGGTTCGACTGTTCCGGGCTGACGCAGGCCGCGTACCGGACGGTCGACATCGAGCTGCCCCGGGTGGCCAACGACCAGTACAACGCGGGTCCGCACCCCTCGCGGGACGAGTTGCTCCCCGGCGACCTGGTGTTCTTTTCGGACGACCTGAACAACTCGCGGGCCATCCGGCACGTGGGGCTCTACGTGGGAGGCGGGTACATGATCAACGCGCCGTTCACCGGGGCTGTGATCCGGTTCGACAAGATCGATACGCCCGACTACTTCGGTGCGACGCGGGTCACCAAGGACGGGGCCGAAGCCCTTCCGACCGCGCTGCCGGGGAGCTGACGGGTGAGCCGACGCGAGAGGTCCGGGGAGCTGACGGTGAGTCGGCCATGGCCGGAACTCTCTGTGAAGCCTGGGCCCTGAGCTGCGACGATGAATCACTCTTCGATAACGTCATGGTGATCATTCGGTGGAGAGCGGAACGTACGCAGCCGGCAGGCCGTTCCCTGGACTGGGACAGCACGCACTGACCACGTGGCACTGGCCAGGGCAGTCACCGCGTCACGTCGGAACAGCGTCACGTAGTACTGAATCCGAACCGACCACGGGGGTCCGACCAAGGCGGCGCACACCGTTGTGCGCCGCAGCAGCAGACAAGGCAAGGGGCCGCAGCAGATGGCTGGACTCGCACTCGATGGGTCGAACCCCGACGTCAGCCTGCTCTACGACATCAATGGGCTGGCGAAGGCCGCTCCCACCTGGTTCG
Source organism: Streptomyces sp. NPDC058637 (assembly GCF_042717325.1). NCBI lineage: Bacteria > Bacillati > Actinomycetota > Actinomycetes > Kitasatosporales > Streptomycetaceae > Streptomyces > Streptomyces sp. NPDC058637. The sequence continues at coordinate 23,115 of NZ_JBHXRD010000024.1, forward strand.
ACCAGGTCATGGGGTTCGTCGGTGAATTCGGGATCATGCTCGGCATGGTCCTGGTGGGCCTGTGGTGCTGGTGGAGCGTTCGCCGACGCGGGACGACCGAGGATTCGGTGACGGGAGTCGCCGGGCTCGTGTGGGCACCCCTCGCGGCCGGGATCGCGTTGATCATCAACATCCCGATCCGGGGATTCGTCGAACGGCCGCGTCCGTTCAACGACCACGAGGGGCTCGAAGTCCTGGTGGCGGGCAAGACCGACTTCTCCTTCGTCAGTGACCACGCGACGATGGCGATGGCCATCGGCGTGGGAATCTTCGTCGCCAACCGGAAGTTCGGCCTGTACGCGATCGCGCTGGCGCTGCTGGAAGGCTTCTGCCGCATCTACATGGGTGTGCACTACCCGACCGATGTGATCGGCGGCTTCGCGCTGGGTACGGCCGTGGCACTGCTGCTCGCCCCGCTCGCGATGATGCTGCTGACGCCGCTGGTGGGGGCCGTGGCCCGCGCCGGATCGGTCGGCAGGCTCGTCCGCTCGCGCCGTCCGCTCGCCGTCCTGGCCGACGGACCGGACGAGTCGCACGGGATCCCCGAGCCGCGCCCGGGTTCGGGCCGGGGCGGCTCGCCGGACGAGAAGGACCTCGCCGCGTAGGGATGTGACGGAGCTCGGCATCCGGAGGGGGTGGCCCATGGGGCCGCCCCCTCCAGCCGTGTACCGGTCCGTGCCCCCGCCCCCGCCCCCGCCCCCGACAGCCGACGACTGCCGGCCGACTTCCGGTTTCGGATCACACGGCCCCGACGGCGAGGCATCATGTTCCCTACCGGGGGGTGGTGTGTGTGGCTGGGCGGCGGCCGTCACGGCAGGAAGTCAATCGGCGGCGTGGGCGCGCGGGGTTCGTCGGGCGCCGTGGTGAGCTGGCGGTCTTCCGGGAGACCTTCGCCAGGGATCCGGAAGAGGTCGACTTCCCGTTCCTGTTCCACGTGCGCGGCAACGGCGGCGTGGGCAAGTCGACCCTCGTACGCCAGTGGGAGTCCACCGCCCGTGAGCAGACCTCCGTCGTCACGGCGTTCGTCGACGACGAGGTGCACGACACGGTCGAGGCGATGGAGGCGGTCAGCGCCAGGCTGGGCCGTCAGGGGCACCCGCTGAAGAGGTTCGACAAGCAGCTGGCGACCTACCGCCAGCGCAGGCACCAGGCCGAGAGCGCGGCTCCCGCACCGCAGCCGGACCCCCTGGGCGACCAGCCCGCACCCGTGCAGGCCGCCTCGCCGTCGAGCACCGTGGCGGCGCAGGTGGGACTGGTCGGGCTGGGCATGGTGCCCGGGGTCGGGGCATTCGTCGGGGCGGTCGATCCGCAGCAGGTCGCGCTGGGCGCGGACCGGGTGCGGGCGGCCCTCAACATGCGGTTGCGCAGCCATGACGATGTGCAGCTGGTGATGAATCCGGTGGCGGTCCTCGCCCCGGTCTTCCTGGAGGACCTGACGGACGTCGCGGAGCGGTGCGAGCGGGTGGTGCTGTTCTTCGACGTGTACGAGCGGACCGGCCCGGTGCTCGACACCTGGCTGCACGACATCGTCTTCGGCGAGGAGTACGGGGGCCTCCCGGTCAACGTGCAGGTCGTGCTGTCCGGGCAGCTGCGCCTGGACACCCGGGTCTGGGGCGACCGGCTCGGCCAGGTCACCGAGGTGTGCCTGGAGGTGTTCACCGAGGAGGAGGCCCGCACCCTGCTCGCCACCCACGGCGTCACCGACGAGCCAAGCATCGACCTGGTGCTGCGCCTGTCGGGGCGGCTTCCGCTGCTGGTCGACATGCTGGCCCGCAGCGACGCGAGCACCGGCGACAGCTTCGCGGACCCGTCGGAGACTGCGGTCGAGAGATTCCTGAAGTGGGAGCCGGACCTCGGGCGGCGCGAGGCGGCGCTGGCCTGTGCGCTGCCGCTGCAGCTCAACGAGGACGTCTACCGGGCCGCCGTGCCGGACACCGCCGCCGACGGATATGCCTGGCTGCGTGGTCTGGCGTTCGTCTCCACGCAGGCGGGCCGGTGCCGATATCACGACGTGGTCCGTGCGGCGATGCTGCGCCTGCAGCGGACCCGGTCGCCCACGCGCTGGCAGCAGTCGCACATCGGCTTCGCCGACCTGTTCGAGCAGTGGCGGCAGGCGGTGGAGGCCGGCATCGGCCCGGACCTCGACCTCCACTGGGAGGACGCGGTCTGGCGTGAGCACCGGCTCAACGAGGCGTACCACCGGCTGTGCGCCAACCCCCGTACAGCGCTGCCCGATGTGCTCTTCCACACCGTTCACGCCATCGACCTCGACGTCGCCACGCTGCGGCGATGGGCCCAGATCATGGGGTACGCGGGGCGGGACACGGACACGACCGCGCTCACCTCGTGGGGCCACCGACTGGAGGCCGCCGCGGAACAGGACGGAGCGGGCGTCGCCGTGCTGACGCTGTTGCTGGCGGCGCCCGAACTCGAAGCGCGCACACGGGCCTTGGCCCTCTCCGTCCGTGCGAGGGAACACCGGGTCGCGGGTGACTACGCGCAGGCGGAGCCTGACTACGCGGCGGCCCTCGCCATCGATCCGGACCTGGCGCGTGCCCACGAGGGACGGGGGGAGATGTACCGGGCCCAGGGCCGTTACGCGGACGCGGTCGCGTCCTGCACCCGCGCGCTGGAGATCGATCCCCTCGCCGCCGGGGCGGTCGGCACGCGCGGAGACGCCCACCGGAGCCTGGGCCGCCACGACGAGGCCCTCGCCGATTTCGGCCGGGCGGTGGAGATCGATCCGCAGTACGCGTGGGCGTTCGGCAGCCGTGCGCAGGTGTACGAGGCGTTGGGGCGCCACGACGAGGCGATCGCCGATTTCACCCGCGCCATCGAGATCGATCCGGAGTACGCGTGGGCCTTCGGGAGCCGCGCGCAGGTGTACGAGGCGTTGGGCCGCCACGACGACGCCCTCGCCGATCTGGTCCGGGCTATCGGGATCAACCCCCGGTACGCCTGGGCGCACGGCAGTCGTGCGCAGGTGTACGAGGCGTTGGGCCGCCATGCCGAGGCGATCGCCGACTACACGCGGGCGATCGAGATCGACCCGCAGTACGACTGGGCCTTCGGCAGCCGTGCGCAGGCGTACGAGGCGCTGGAGCGGGACGACGAGGCGCTGGCCGACTACACGCGGGCGATCGAGATCGACCCGCGGTACGAATGGGCGCTCGGGAAGCGTGCGCAGCTCCACGACCGCCTGGGCCGTTACGACGAGGCGATCGCCGACTACACGCGGGCCATCGAGATCGACCCGCGGTACGAGTGGGCGATCCTCCGCCGCGGCCTGGTCCTTCTGGTGAGGGACCGCTACGAGGAGGCGTGCGCCGACTTCACCCGGAGCATCGAGATCGATCCGCGGAACACCTGGGCCCTGGAGAGGCGGGCGCGGGCCCATGCGGCGGTGGACCGCTTCGACGAGGCTCTGGCCGACCTGGCGCTGGCCATCGAGATCAATCCCGGGTACGAGGCGGCCTTCGCCGCCCGCGGCCGGGTGTACAGGTACCTCGACCGCAACGAGGAGGCGCTGGCCGCCTACACCTCGGCCATCGACGTCAGCCCCGGGTACGAGCCGGCGTACACCGGCCGTGCGAACGTCCACCAGGTCCTGGGGCGGTTCGACGAGGCCCTGGCCGACTACGCCCGCGCCCTGGAGGTCGACCCCGTGTCCGACGCGGCCCTCGCCGGCCGTGCGGAGGTGTACCGGCTGACGGGCCGTTACGAGGACGCCGTCGCGGAGCACTCCCGGGCACTCGGTGTCTCTCCCCTGTCCGACTGGTCCCTCTCCAGCCGCGCCCAGGCCCAGCTGTGCCTGGGACGGCACGAGGAAGCCCTCGCGGACTGCGTCCGGGCGGCCGAGGTCGACCCCACGGACGGTTGGATCGAAACCGTCCACGCCGTCGCCCTGCGTGCGGCGGGGAGAGGGCCGGAGGCGGAGGCGCGCTTCGAGCGTGCCGTCGGGCTGTTCCGCACGGTCGAGGCCGCGGGTGGCATCCGGCGGGTATGGGCGGCCGAGTGCCTCTTCGTCATCCACTGCGCGCGCCAGGACGAGGAGCGGGCCGCCGCCGGCTTCTCGGCCTTCATGGACCTCTCGCCCGGCATGATGCTGATCGGGGACGCGCTGGACGATCTCGCGTTCCTCCAGGAGGTGTTTCCGGAGGTCGGTCCGTTTGTCGGCCCCTTCGTGCGGCGGTTGCGCGAGGAGCGGGAGCGCCGGGTCTGACCGGCCCGGCCCGCCGGCTCAGCCGTCCGTGGCCGCGCGGTGTTCCGCCGCGTCGGTGCGGGCCCGGTCGCGGGAGCGGCGGGCCGGTCCCGACCATCCGCAGGTGCAGCGGGCCAGGCAGAACGAGCCGCGTTCGACCATGGTGACGCCGTGTGGCGGGGCGGGGGCGGTGGGGGGCGTGGAGGTCGGAGCGAGCGCCGGGGCCGGGGCGTGGGCTGGAGGGTCCTCATACACGGAACCACGGTACTGCGGGCGGCGCGGTGCCGTGGCCGAGTGGGCCGATCGGTTTCCCCCAGGGCGTGTGTGGCGTGACGACGCGCCCCCGCCGTCGTTAGGCGGGGCGGGCGGGAGCTCGGTCAGGGGTACGTCGTTGGGGGTTGGCAGGCGATGGTGGTGCGGCAGCACAGGTGCGGAGGCGGGGCACTGGCTGTGTGCGCCCTCGCCGTGGCGGGTGTGATGGCGGTGGGCACCGGATGCGCCGGGACGGGCCCGGACGAAAGCGGTGCCGGGAGCGGTGCCGGGACCGCCCGGCAGGCCGGGGCGGGCGGCGCCGACGCCCCGGCCGCCGTGGTCCGGCGGGCCGCCGACGGGCTGGCCGGGGCGGGCAGCGCCGAGACGCGTACGTCCATGGAGACCGCGGCCGGCGGGACCCGGGTGACGATCCGGGGCGAGGGGGCGTACGACTTCGGCAGGCAGCTGGGCCGGATCAAGGTCCTGCTGCCGAAGGACGCCGCCGGGGCGGAGGGGCACCGGCCGATCACCGAACTGCTGGCGCCCGGGGCGTTGTACATGAAGAACCGGGGTGCCGGGGTGCCCGACGACAAGTGGGTCAGGATCGACACGACGGCCCTGGAGGACGGCAATCTCGTCACCGGCGGTGTGACGGACCCGATGGCCGCCGCCGAGCTGCTGCGCGGGGCGGGCGAGGTGACGTACCGGGGCCGGACGGAGCTGGCCGGGGTGGCGGTCCGCCACTACCGGGGGGTCGCGGACATCGGGCGGGCGGCGCGGGCGGCCTCGCCGTCGTCGCGCGGTGCCCTGACCGCCGCGGCGAAAGGGTTCAGCACGGACGCGGTGCCGTTCGACGCGTATCTGGACGACGAGGGCCTGCTGCGCAAGGTCCGTCACCGCTTCAGCTTCGCGACGGAGGGACCGGCGGTGTCGGTGGTGTCGACGACGCTGCTGTACGGATTCGGGGTCCCGGTCTCCGTGCGGCTGCCGCCCGACGCGGAGATCTACACGGGGCGGATCCAACAGGGGCGGAGTGGCCCGGAAACGCCGTAGGGAGGGGGCCGAAATGGTCCGTCCGTGCCATGCGCGGTGTGTGGTGCGCTCCCTACGCTAGGAAGTCGGTGCGCCAGGAGTGGGCGACGGCAGAGAGAGGTGACGCAAGGTGGTGACGCTCAGCGCTCCGAACGCTCAGGACTGTGTGGCCCTCGCCGAGATCGAACTGTGCGGCGAACTGATGATCGCGGCGTCGGCCGCGATGGAGGACCGGCTCAGCCCGGACCGCATCGACGAGGTGCTCGACGTCAGGGCGGTGGCCCGCGGTATCCGCGACGAGCCCCATGACAGGCCCGGTATCAGGGCGGGTTGTGACACCCACGACATTTCCGGCAGCAGATCACACCGTGACGTTCCCGACACCGGCGCGGACGGTGACGGGTGGGGCGACCGCCGCGAGCGGGGCGACCGGGGCATCAGTGACGAACGGGGCGAACGGGGCGCCTGTGACGAGCGGGGCGAGCGCGCGGCCAGGGTCCCCCGGCAGTGCAACCACCGGGGCTGACCGGTCCCGCCGCCGCCCCGTCCGGGCCGGCGCCGTCATGTACGGAGCAGGCGGGCGATCGCCTTCGTGGCCTCCTCGACCTTCGCGTCGATCTCCTCGCCGCCCTTGACCGCGGCATCGGCGACGCAGTGGCGCAAATGTTCCTCCAGCAGCTGGAGTGCGAAGGACTGCAGGGCCTTGGTGGAGGCCGAGACCTGGGTGAGTATGTCGATGCAGTAGACGTCCTCGTCCACCATCCGCTGGAGCCCGCGGATCTGGCCCTCGACGCGGCGCAGGCGCTTGAGGTGCTCGTCCTTCTGGTGGTGGTAGCCGTGGATACCGCGGTCGTGGTCGGTGACGACCGCTTCCGTACCGGCTGCCTCGCCTGCCTCGGTGGTGGTCATGGGGTCCTCCCGTGGTCCTCTGAGTCCTGCGGTCTGTATACCGGTCCGTGCCGTCTGTATACCCCTGCCGGGTATATCGTAACGAATCCAGCCGAAACGTGACCGGGGGTCCGTGCTGATCACTGTGCCCGATGCGCGACACTGAAGAATGCCGGTTAGCCGTGGCCGGATGATGCGCCTAGCATCAGCCTGACCGAATCCAAAGCATCCCGAGGACCCCACGTGCGCTTTCGTCTGACCCCCAGGGAGACGAGCTTCTACGACATGTTTTCCGCGTCCGCGGACAACATCGTCACGGGCTCGAAACTCCTGATGGAACTGCTCGGGGCGGACTCTGCCTCCCGAGTCGAGATCGCGGAGCGTATGCGGGCAGCGGAGCACGCGGGGGACGACGCCACCCACGCGATCTTCCACCAGCTGAACTCCTCCTTCATCACGCCGTTCGACCGTGAGGACATCTACAACCTCGCGTCGTCGCTCGACGACATCATGGACTTCATGGAGGAGGCCGTCGACCTGGTCGTGCTGTACCAGATCGACGAGCTCCCGAAGGGTGTGGAGCAGCAGATCGAGGTGCTGGCCCGGGCGGCGGAACTGACCGCCGAGGCCATGCCGGGCCTGCGGACCATGGACAACCTCACCGAGTACTGGATCGAGGTCAACCGCCTGGAGAACCAGGCCGACCAGATCCACCGCAAGCTGCTGGCCCATCTGTTCAACGGCAAGTACGACGCCATGGACGTGCTGAAGCTCAAGCAGATCGTGGACGCGCTGGAAGAGGCGGCTGACGCGTTCGAGCACGTCGCCAACACCGTGGAGACCATCGCGGTCAAGGAGTCCTGAACCTCGTGGACACCTTTGCGCTGATCGTGACCATCGGTGTCGCGCTCGGCTTCACGTATACGAACGGCTTCCACGACTCGGCGAACGCCATCGCCACCTCGGTCTCCACCCGGGCGCTGACCCCGCGTGCGGCTCTGGCGATGGCGGCGGTGATGAACCTCGCGGGCGCCTTCCTGGGCCAGGGGGTCGCCAAGACGGTCAGTGAAGGGGTGATCGCCACGCCCGAGGGCCAGAAGGGGATGGGAATCCTCTTCGCGGCGCTGGTCGGCGCGATCATCTGGAACCTCGTCACCTGGTACTACGGCCTGCCGTCCTCGTCCTCGCACGCCCTGTTCGGCGGAATGGTCGGCGCGGCGCTGGCCGGCGGGACGATGGTGCACTGGGACGGGGTGCTCGAGAAGATCGTCATCCCGATGTTCCTCTCCCCGATCATCGGTCTGGTCGTCGGCTATCTGGTGATGGTCGGGATCATGTGGATATTCCGCAAGACCAACCCCCACAAGGCCAAGCGCGGTTTCCGCATCGCCCAGACCGTCTCGGCGGCGGGCATGGCGCTCGGGCACGGTCTGCAGGACGCCCAGAAGACGATGGGCATCGTGGTGATGGCGCTGGTCATCGCCGACATCGAGGGCCCCAACGACGAGATCCCCGTCTGGGTGAAGATCGCCTGTGCGACGATGCTGTCCCTGGGCACGTACGCGGGTGGCTGGCGCATCATGCGCACCCTCGGCCGCAAGATCATCGAGCTCGACCCGCCGCAGGGCTTCGCGGCCGAGACGACCGGCGCGTCGATCATGTTCGGGTCGGCGTTCCTGTTCCACGCCCCGATCTCCACGACGCATGTGATCACCTCGGCGATCATGGGTGTCGGCGCGACGAAGCGGGTGAACGCGGTGCGCTGGGGCGTGGCCAAGAACATCATCCTGGGGTGGTTCATCACGATGCCTGCCGCGGCACTCGTCGCCGCGCTGAGCTACGGCCTCGTGGTGCTGCTCTTCGGGTGAGGCGTGAGGCGTCCGGCCCGCGCGGGCCGGTGACCTCGTACGGAAATGGGTCCGCCCCAGCTCTCTTGCCGAGAGCGGGGGCGGACCCTTTGCCTTGTGGTGGCACCGCCATGCAGCACCCCAAGGCCGTCTGTGGTTATCCGAAGCGGCCCGAGATGTAGTCCTCGGTCGCCTGTACGGACGGGTTGGAGAAGATCCGCTCCGTCTCGTCGATCTCGATCAGCCGGCCGGGCTTGCCCACCGCCGAGAGGTTGAAGAACGCCGTGCGGTCCGAGACCCGGGCGGCCTGCTGCATGTTGTGCGTCACGATGACGATCGTGAAGCGCTCCTTCAGCTCGCCGATCAGGTCCTCGATCGCGAGGGTCGAGATCGGGTCGAGGGCCGAGCAGGGCTCGTCCATCAGCAGCACCTCGGGCTCGACCGCGATCGCGCGGGCGATGCACAGACGCTGCTGCTGGCCGCCGGAGAGACCGGAGCCGGGCTTGTTCAGGCGGTCCTTGACCTCGTTCCAGAGGTTGGCGCCCCTGAGGGACTTCTCGACGACGTCGGACAGCTCGTTCTTGCGGTACGAGCCGTTCAGCCGCAGGCCGGCCGCGACGTTGTCGAAGATCGACATGGTCGGGAACGGGTTCGGACGCTGGAAGACCATGCCGACCGTACGGCGCACGGTGACGGGGTCGACCCCGGATCCGTACAGGTTCTCGTCGTCCAGCAGCACCTTGCCCTCGACACGGCCGCCGGGGGTGACCTCGTGCATGCGGTTCAGGGTGCGCAGGAAGGTGGACTTGCCGCAGCCGGAGGGGCCGATGAAGGCGGTCACGGAGCGGGGTTCCACGGTCATCGAGATGTCCTCGATGGCCTTGTGGGAGCCGTAGAAGGCGGAGAGACCGCCGACGTCGATGCGCTTGGCCATGTGAATCACTGCTTTCTGCGTGGCCTCAGCGGCCGGTCTTCGGGGCCTTCCAGCGGGCGATACCGCGGGCCACCAGATTGAGGATCATGACGAAGGCGATCAGGACCAGGGCAGCACCCCAGGCGCGGTCGAACGACGCCTCGCTGCCGACCTTGTACTGCTCCCAGATGTAGAAGGGGAGCGACGACTGGGCGCCTTCGAAGGGGTTGGAGTTGATCAGCTGGCTGCCGAAGACCAGCAGCATGATCGGCGCGGTCTCACCGGCGATACGGGCGATGGCGAGCATGACGCCCGTCGTGATGCCGCCGAGCGCGGTGGGGAGTACCACCTTCAGGATGGTGCGCCACTTCGGGATGCCGAGCGCGAGGGAGGCCTCGCGGAGCTCGTTGGGGACGAGCTTGAGCATCTCCTCGGTGGAGCGGACCACGACCGGGATCATCAGGATCGTCAGGGCCAGCGAACCCATCAGGCCGGACGGTTCGAGCTCTGCCATCAGCATGATCGAGAGGATGAAGAGACCGGCGACGATGGACGGGATGCCCGTCATCACGTCGACGAAGAAGGTGACGGCCTTGGCGAGCGCGCCCTTGCCGTACTCCACCAGGTAGACGGCCGTCAGCAGGCCGATCGGGGCGGAGATGACGGTGGCGATCCCGACCTGCTCCAGGGTGCCGATCAGCGCGTGGTAGACACCGCCGCCCGGCTCCGTGCCGAGCACACCGGCCATGGAGTGCGTCAGGAAGTAGCCGTCGAGGACCTCGACACCGCGGCTCAGCGTCGTCCAGGTCAGCGAGGCGAGCGGCACGACGGCGAGGACGAAGCACACCCAGACGACGCTGGTGGCGAGACGGGCCTTGGCCTGGCGCTGGTTCTCGACGACCGTGGTGGCGATGTACGAGATGGCCACGAAGAACAGGGCCGAGAGCAGACCCCACTGGATGCGGCTCTGCCAGCCGGCGACCACGCCCAGGCCGACGCCGAGCACGATCGCCGCGGCGGCGAAGCCGAGCGGGGCCCAGCGGGGCAGCGCCCGGCTGCTGAGGCTCTTGGTGCCGGCGGCCGGAGTCGGCGTCGGCCGGTCCTGCACGGTGGTGGGTGCGTGGCTCATGCGTTGGCCCCCGAGTACTCCTTGCGGCGGGCGATGATGAGCCGGGCCGCGCCGTTGACCAGCAGGGTGAGCACGAAGAGGACGAGGCCGGACGCGATCAGGGCGTCACGCCCGAACTGGTCGGCCTCGTCGAACTTCGCGGCGATGTTCTGGGCGAAGGTGCCGCCGCCCGGGTTGAGCACGTGGAACGAGATGAGGAAGCTCGGCGACAGGACCGTGGCGACGGCCATCGTCTCGCCGAGCGCACGGCCCAGGCCCAGCATCGAGGCGGAGATCACGCCGGAGCGTCCGAAGGGCAGGACCGAGAGGCGTACGACCTCCCACCGGGTGGCGCCGAGGGCCAGAGCGGCTTCCTCGTTCATCTTGGGGACCTGGAGGAACACCTCACGGCTGACGCTCGTCACGATCGGCAGGATCATGATCGCGAGCAGGATGCCGACGGTGAAGAGCGAGCGGGCGACGCCGACCTCGGTCTTCTCGAAGAGGTACGTCCAGCCGAAGAACTGGTCGAGCCAGAGGTTCAGGCCCTCCAGGTACGGCACGAGGACGAGTGCGCCCCAGATGCCGTAGATGATGCTCGGTACCGCGGCCAGCAGGTCGACGACGTAGGCGAGGGGCGAGGCGAGCTTGCGCGGCGCGTAGTGCGAGATGAAGAGGGCGATGCCGACAGCGATCGGAACCGCGATGGCCATCGCGATGATCGAGCTGAGGACGGTGCCGAAGAGCAGGACCGCGATGCCGAAGACCGGCGGGTCGCCCGCCGGGTTCCAGTCGAACGTGGTGAAGAAGTTGCCCTCGTTGTCGGAGAGGGCGAGCGCGGCGCGGTAGCTGAGGAACACGGCGATCGACGCCATGAGCACGAGCAGCAGGATGCCCGAGCCGCGGGACAGACCGATGAAGATCTTGTCGCCCGCGCGCCCGGTCGACTTGGCGCGCTGTCGTTGGGCCGGCGGTGCCGGTGGGATGTCTATGGGTGTGGTGGAGGCCATGATCTTTCCGGTCTGTGTGGGGGAGCGCGGGGCTCCCCTGGCGGCGGTGCACCGGATGGGGACGGTGGCAGGGCCGGTCCGGAGGGGTGTGCCGGACCGGCCCGCCTTGTGCGTGTGAGTGGTGCGGGTTACGAGAGGCCGGCGACCGTCTCGCGGACCTTGGCGTTGATCTCCGCGGGGATCGGCGCGTAGCCGGCGTCCGTGAGGACCTTCTGGCCCTCCTCGGAAGCGGTGTAGGTCAGGAAGGACTTGACCGTGCCGAGGGAGTCGGCCTTGTTGCCGGTGTCGCAGGCGACCTCGTACGTCACCAGGACGAGCGGGTAGGCGCCCTCGGCCTTGGTGGTGTAGTCGAGCTCCAGGGCCAGGTCCTTGCCGGTGCCGACGACCTTGGCCGCGGCGATCGCCTTGGAGGCGTTCTCCGACGTGGCCTTGACCGGAGCGGCGCCACCGGTGTTGATGTCGACGGTGGTGATGGACTGCGAGGAGGCGTAGGAGAGCTCGAAGTAACCGATGGAGCCGTCGACCTGCTTCACCTGGGCGGCGACGCCGGAGGAACCGGACGCGGCCTGGCCACCGGGGGCCGGCCACTTCTTCTCGGCTTCGTACTTCCAGTCCTTCGCGGCCGCGGCGCCGAGGTACTTGCCCAGGTTCTGGGTGGTGCCGGAGTCCTCGGAGCGGTGGAAGGCCTGGATGGCCTTGTCCGGGAGCTTGGCGCCGTCGTTGAGCGCGGCGATCGCCGGGTCGTTCCACTTCTTGATCTTGTTGTCGAAGATCTTGGCGAGCGTGGAGGCGTCCAGCGTCAGGCTGTCGACACCTTCGAGGTGGAAGCCGATCGCGATGGGGCCGCCGACCATCGGGAGGTTGATGCCCTGGCCGGTCTTGCAGATCTTCTTCGAGTCGGCGACCTCTTCGGGCTTCAGCGCCGAGTCGGAGCCGGCGAAGCCGACGGTGCCCTGGTTGAAGGCGATGATGCCCTCACCGGAGGAGGAGGACTTGTAGTTGATCTCCACGCCGGAGCAGGCGGCCATGTAGTTCTTGACCCACAGGTCCATGGCGTTCTTCTGCGCGCTGGACCCGGAGGCGAGCAGCTGGCCCTTGGCACCGTCACACTTGATGTCCGAGGCGGCCGCGCTCGTCTTGCCGCCGTCGGCGGCGGTGCCGGTGTTGTCGTCCGAACCGCACGCCGTGAGGACCAGGGCGCCGGAGACGGCGAGGGCACCGAGCGCGGTGGCACGAAGCCGGTTCTTGCGCTGAAGCTTCACTTTCGGGGGTGTTCCTTCCAGGAGCCGCCGCGGCTGGTGGTGCGAGGCGGCGTGCGATGAGAATCGTGCGGCGGCTTGGCGCCGTGCACCGTGTAAGTCCGAAATTAGGCAGAACAGGTGAAGCCGCCTACGGGGCAGAGTGAACGGAAGGTGAACCGTGTCGGGCGGGCTGGTTCCGGCGGGTGCGGGGCGTTGCCTCAGGCACCGGAAGGCGCCGTTTCCAGGAACGCGTCCAGCTGGCGGCGGTCGCCGGGACGGGTCAGACGGGTCCTGGCGGCAGCCGGGGAGAGCCAGGCCAAACGGTCGACCTCGTCGTTGGCGACGAACGCGCCGCCCGTCGCCTCGGCGGCCCAGTAGCTGACCACTTTCGGCCGGCCGTTCACGAGGTACCGGGCCGTGGGCAGGGCGGCGCCAGGGGCGCAGTGGTGGCCGGTTTCCTCCAGGACCTCACGCAGGGCGCCCTCCAGCGCGGTCTCGCCCCGCTTCAGCTTGCCCTTCGGGAAGGACCAGTCGTCGTAGCGCGGTCGGTGGACCAGACAGACCTCGACGCCGCCGTCGTACGGGGAGCGGCGCCACAGCACACAGCCCGCAGCCCGTACGAGGCCGCTCATGGTGCGGTCACGGCCGCCGCGTACGGCCAGGTCTCCCGGAACACGCTGCGCGCGGCCTCCACCTCGTGCCGCTGGTCGGCGTGCAGGACGCCCAGGGCGTACGCCGTCGCCGGGGCGATCCGGGGGGTGCGGGCCGCGGAGGCCGCCGCGGCGGCGGCCTCCGCCGCGTCCCGGTGCAGGTCGAGCGCGCGGCCCGCCCCGGCCAGGACCGGATCGGGGGCGCCGTGGACCACCTCGTGCGCGTACCGGTGCAGCCGCAGCAGGAGGCGGGCCTGGTGCCACAGGGCGTCCTGCGCCTCGTTGTACGGCTCCAGCGCCTCGTCGGGCGGCAGCGCGGCCACCGCGTCCAGCATCCGCTGCTCGGCCAGGTCGGCCGGGGCGTGCAGCACCTCGGCGGCCGGGTCCGTGGCCGTGTGCGACAGGGGGACCTCGGAGGCGAGGAGGGCCACGGCGTCGGCGACCGCGTGGAAGCGGGAGGAGCCGAGCGCCTGGAGCGCGGCGGAGTGGGCGCGGGTCCGGGCGAGGGTCAGCTGGCGTTCGAGCAGTGCCCCGGCGCGGGCCGCGCCGACCCCGAGCGCCGCCCGTTCCTTGTCGCCGGCGGCCGCCCCCGAGGGTGCGGCGGCGACGGTGGACGTGGTGGTGCCGGCAGGCGTCCGGGCGGCGGGCAGCGGGGCGCCGGAGAGCTGGTGCAGGGCCTCCAGCAGGCGGCCCAGCCGGGTGGCGTACGCCTGTTCGCGGGCCAGGGTGCCGGAGAGCCAGGCCAGTTCCGTACGGAGCTGGTCGGCCCAGCCGGGTTCGAGTGCGGCCCGGAAGGTGTGCAGCGTGCCGCTGATCCGGCGCGCCGCGTGCCGTAGCGCGCCGGCGGCCTCCTCGGCCCGCTGGGTCCCGGCGTCCGTCGGGGTGCTGTGCTCGCGGTGCAGACGAAGGCTGCGCAGGAATTCGGCGGCCTGGTCGCGCAGGTAGGGCGCGAGGACCGCTTCCGCGGCGAGCGTGGTCGTCTGGTGGTCAGGGCGTCGCACGCCTGCGCCTCCGGGCGTCGATGAGCATCTCTTGCACGTGCCGCAGCGGCTGACCGTCCGCGTCCGTGGCGTGCCGGGTCCAGTTCCCGTCGGGACCCAGGTGCCAGGAGGAGGTGGTGTCGGACATCCCTGTTTCCAGGAGCCTGCTGAGGGCGGCGCGATGGGCGGGGTCGGTGACGCGGACCAGTGCTTCGATCCGCCGGTCGAGGTTGCGGTGCATCATGTCGGCGCTGCCGAACCACACTTCGGGCTCGCCGCCGTTGCCGAAGGAGAAGACCCGGGAGTGTTCCAGGAAGCGGCCCAGTACCGAGCGGACCCGGACGTTCTCGGAGAGTCCGCTGACTCCGGGGCGGATCGCGCAGATGCCGCGCACCCAGATGTCGATGGGTACGCCTGCCTGTCCGGCCCGGTAGCAGGCGTCGATGATCGCTTCGTCGACCAACGAGTTGACCTTGATGCGGACGTAGGCGGGGCGGCCCGCGCGGTGGTGGGTGACCTCCTTGTTGATCCGGGCGATCAGACCGTCGCGCAGGGACTTCGGGGCGACCAGCAGCCGGCGGTAGGTCTCGCGGCGGGAATAGCCGGAGAGCCGGTTGAAGAGGTCGGAGAGGTCCGCGCCGACCTGCGGGTCCGCGGTGAGCAGGCCGAGGTCCTCGTACAGCCGGGCCGTCTTGGGGTGGTAGTTGCCGGTGCCGACGTGCGAGTAGCGGCGCAGGGTGTCGCCCTCCTGGCGGACGACGAGCGACAGCTTGCAGTGGGTCTTGAGGCCGACGAGGCCGTAGACGACGTGGCAGCCGGCCTCCTCCAGCTTGCGGGCCCACTTGATGTTGGCCTGCTCGTCGAAGCGTGCCTTGATCTCGACGAGGACGAGGACCTGCTTGCCGGACTCGGCGGCGTCTATCAGGGCGTCCACTATCGGTGAGTCGCCCGAGGTCCGGTACAGGGTCTGCTTGATCGCGAGGACGTCCGGGTCGCCCGCCGCCTGTTCCAGGAACGCCTGGACGGAGGTGGAGAACGAGTCGTACGGGTGGTGGAGCAGCACGTCGCGTTCGCGCAGGGCGGCGAAGATGTCCGGCGCGGACGCGGACTCGACCTCGGCCAGATCGCGGTGGGTGCCCGCGATGAACTTGGGGTACTTCAGTTCGGGCCGGTCCAGGGACGCTATGCCGAACAGTCCGGTGAGGTCGAGCGGGCCGGGCAGCGGGTAGAGCTCGGTCTCGGAGATCTTCAGCTCGCGCACCAGCAGGTCCAGCACGTACGGGTCGATGGACTCCTCGACCTCCAGGCGGACCGGCGGGCCGAAGCGGCGCCGCATGAGCTCCTTCTCCAGGGCCTGGAGCAGGTTCTCGGTGTCGTCCTCCTCGACCTCCAGGTCCTCGTTCCTGGTGACGCGGAACATGTGGTGGGCGAGGACCTCCATACCCGGGAAGAGCTCTTCGAGGTGGGCCGCGATGATGTCCTCTATCGGGACGTAGCGCTGCGGGGACGCTTCCAGGAAGCGGGTGAGCAGCGGCGGCACCTTGACCCGGGCGAAGTGGCGGTGGCCGCTGACCGGGTTGCGTACGACGACGGCGAGGTTGAGCGAGAGGCCGGAGATGTACGGGAAGGGGTGCGCGGGGTCGACTGCAAGCGGGGTCAGGACGGGGAAGACCCGCTGCCGGAAGAAGGTGAACAGGCGGGCCTGTTCCTTCTCGGTCAGATCGGGCCAGCGGATCAGCTGGATGCCCTCGTCGGACAGGGCGGGCGCGATGTCCTGCTGGTAGCAGGCGGCGTGCCGGGCCATGAGTTCGCGCGAGCGGGTCCAGATCAGGTCGAGGACCTCGCGGGGCTGGAGCCCGGACGCGGAGCGGGTGGCGACGCCGGTCGCGATACGGCGCTTGAGTCCGGCTACCCGGACCATGAAGAACTCGTCCAGGTTCGACGCGAAGATGGCGAGGAAGTTAGCCCGTTCGAGGAGGGGGGTGGCGGGGTCCTCGGCCAGTTCCAGCACCCGTTCGTTGAACGCGAGCCAACTGCGCTCCCGGTCGAGGAAGCGTCCCTGCGGCAGCTCGTCGCCGTCCGACTCGGGCTCGTAGGCATCCGCGTCGTTGTCCAGATCGGGGTCCAGGTCGGCGGCCGTGGAGAGGGCGGCGGGCGCGGACGCGGATCCGGCGACGGCGTTCGGCCGGTGCGCGGCGAGCGAGCCGACGGACGGCTGGGTGGACTGGACCGGGACCTCGGAGCTGGGCTGCTGGCTCATGGACCTATTGTTCCGCGCATCGGGGCCCTGAGGCGCGTCGGAGCCGTTAAAGATCGCGGAAGGAGCGGGAGCGGGCAGCGAACCCTGGTCTCTGCCGGGGTTTCTCCCGTTGCGGGGGGTGGGCACAGCTGGCTGCATCCCGTGAGGGTCGCAAGCGCGTCTGAATGGGCGGTAACGACGACATGACGTGCAGGAAGCGGTGTGGCTGCGGCGAGGTCCCTTTCCGGCCCGCGCCGGTCCCTCTTCGGTGCCCGCCGGCCCCTTTCACCGGACGCCCGTCCCTGTCCGGGCTCCCCCGGAGCCCGGACAGGCGCCGGTCAGACGTGGCGGCGGCGCAGCATCCGGAAAGTGAGGGTGAGGGCCAGGGCGGCGAGGGTGAGCACGATGCCGGTCTCGACGAGCTGGAGGGGCCAGAGGTGCGAGGCGGGGTGGTGGTCGACGAACATGCCGGTGATGTCGCGATCGGCCAGGCACCGGGCCTCTTCGGCCGCGGTGCCCGCCGGCCAGCACACGTCCATCGGCAGCCGGTCACCGTTGCTGGTGACGCGGCCGACGTCGAGGACCCAGGAATCGAGGGGAACGCCGGAGGGTCCGTCGGTCGTGCTGGTCGAGATCCGCAGGGGCCAGAGGTCGCTCCGGAGGGTGACGAGGGCCACCATCACCGCGCCGGTGGCGAGTGCGGCCACGGAGATCGCGGTCACGGTGCGGTGCACCAGCAGGCCGGTGAGGGCGCCCACCGCGATGCCGAGCAGGGTGTAGCCGATGACCACGGGGATCGTCGTGCCGAAGACCTGGGGGTCGAACCAGTCGACCGTGTGGTCGGTGGTCGTCCGCGTCCGCGCCCAGGTGAGCACGACGGACAGCACCGTCACCCCGGCGACGAGCAGCACGGTGGGTACGGCGAGTTTGGCCGCCAGCCAGCGGGCGGGCGTCACGGACTGGGTCCAGGCCACGCGGTAGGTGCCGCTCTCCAGCTCCCGGGCGATCATGGGGCCGGCGACGAACGCGCTCACGATCACGGGAAGGACCGTCACGGCCAGTCCCGCGTACATGAGCACGCTGCCGTACAGGTGCATCGAGCCCTGGAAGTCCACGATCCGCTGGTCGCACGCGGGTCCCGAGACGCCCGAGGCGTCGCAGGGGCCCGCCTCGAAACCGTTGACGAGGTGGGTCGTCCACAGGGCGAATCCGATGACGGCCAGGGCTCCCGCGAGGGCGAGCAGACCCGCGGTCCGCAGGGTGTTGCGGTGCTGGCGTACGACCACGCGGGCGGGGCCGCGCAGGGTGGTGAGGGTGCTCATATCGCGGCCACCTCCTTGTGGGCGTGCGCGCTCGGGGTGAGCAGCGGGGGAGCCTCCGGGGAGCGGAGGTGGGCCAGCAGCAGCTCCTCCAGCGAAGGCTCCGTGACGTCCCAGGCGGCGAGGTCCACCGGGCCCTCCTTCCGTACGAGTGCGGTGAGCTGACGTCCCGTCGTACGGGACTCGACGACGGTGTGCGGGGCGAGGTCGCGGACCTGGCCGGTGACCAGGGCGTGCGCGGCGACGATGTCCTCGCTCTCGCCGCCGAGCCGGACCGAGCCGCCGTCGACGAGCAGGAGGTAGTCGCAGGAGCTTTCCAGCTCGGTGAGGATGTGCGAGGACATCACGATGGTGGTGGCGTGCTCGGCGGCCTCGGCCATCAGGACGCCCATCAGCTGGTGCCTGGCGAGCGGGTCGAGGTCCGCCATCGGTTCGTCCAGCAGCATCAGTTCGGGCCGCTTGCCCAGGGCGAGGGCGAGGGCGAGCCGGGTGCGCTGCCCACCGGAGAGGGTGCGGACCTTCGCGTCCCGCGGGAGCGGCCCGGCTGTCCGGTCGGCGGTCGCGGGGTCCCAGGTGGCGGGGTTGAGCTCCCGGCCGGCCCACAGGGTGTCGGCCACGGTGAGCTGCGGGTACAGCGGCTTGTCCTGGGAGACGTACGCGACGCGGTGCCGTGCCTCACCCGGGGCCGTGCCGAGGATCCGCACCGAGCCCTCGGTGGGCCGGAGCAGGCCCGCCGCGAGGGTGAGCAGGGTGGACTTCCCGGCACCGTTGGGCCCGACGAGGGCGCACACCCGCCCTGCGGGCAGCCGGAACGAACAGTCGCGCAGCGCCCACCCGGCCCTTCGCCCGTACTTCATACCGAGGCCGTTCGCCTCGATCGCGGCGCCTGTCATGAGTCCTGGTCCCCCTCGAACGTGCTGTCCAGTACGGCGGTGAAGAGCGCGCTCACGTCGTCCTTGTCGAGTCCGGCCGCGCGTGCCCTGCGGGTCCAGCCGGCGAGTTCGGCGCGCAGCGGCGCGTCGGCGGCGACGGCCGCGCTGCCGAGGGTGCGGCGGACGAAGGTGCCGAGGCCGCGGCGGGCCTCGACGAGCCCTTCGCGCTCCAGTTCACGGTAGGCCTTGAGCACGGTGTTGGGATTGATGGCCGTGGCCTCGACGACCTCGCGGGCCGTGGGCAGCCGGTCGCCCGGCTCCAGCACGCCCAGGCGGAGCGCCTGCTTGGTCTGCTGCACGATCTGGAGGTAGGTGGCGACGCCGCTGCGCCGGTCGATACGGAACTCGACCGCTGCGGACTCTCCCATGTTCACCACCCTTTCACTAATTGAGTAGTGAAAGGGTGTCCCAAAGCGGGGGCGGCGTCAAGTGACGCCGCCCCTGCCCGTGCTGACCTGGCGTCAGGACTCCGTGCGGTACATCAGGTCGATCTCGTGCGTGGCGAAGCCCATCCGCTCGTACACCGACAGGGCCGCCGGGTTGTCCGCGTCGACGTAGAGCATCGCGGTGGGCAGGCCGGCGGCGGCCAGGTGGCGCAGCCCGGTCGCGGTGAGGGCCTTGCCGAGGCCGCCGCCCTGGGCCTCGGGCAGGACGCCGACGACGTACACCTCGCCGAGCTGCTCCTCGGCGTGCACCTTCGTCCAGTGGAAGCCGATGAGCGTGCCGTCGCGCTCGGCCAGGAAGAAGCCCTTCGGGTCGAACCACGGCTCGGCCTTGCGGTCGTCCAGGTCCCGCTGGGTGAGGGAGCCCTGCTCGGGGTGGTGGGCGAATGCGGCGCTGTTGACCGCGAGCCAGGCCGCGTCGTCCTGGCCGGGCACGAAGGTGCGGACGGTGACGCCGGGGGGCAGGACCGGCTCGGCGATGTCGAGCGTGTCCAGGGGGCGGCGGAGCTGGCGCAGTTCGCGGAAGAGGGAGAGGCCGAGGACCTGGGCGAGGTGCCTGGCCGCCGACTTGCCGCCGTGCGCCCAGACCCGCAGCCGCTTGCCGGTCGCGGCGAGGAGCGCGGCGCCCAGGGCGCGGCCGTGGCCATGGCCGCGGTGGGCCGGGTGCACGACGAGCTCGGCGGCGGGGGCCTCGACGGGGTCGGTGTCCTCCAGCTGCGCGTAGCCGGCCAGCACGCCGTCGGCCGTGAGCAGGAAGTGCCGGACGCCCTCGCGGTGCCCGCCCCGAAGCTGGAGCCGGCCCTGCTCGGAGACCGCCTGCCTGCCGTCGGTCCCGACGGCCTCGCCGAGGAGGGCGAGGACGGCGTCGGCCTGCTCGGCGGTGAGCGCGTCGAGGGTCTCGATCGCACGGCCGGGGGCGGGGAGGGGTACGTCAGTCGTCATGGGTACGAGCGTACGGCGGCGGGGTGCGAGGGCGGGGTTCGGCGTTCCAGGCCGTCGTGACCGCCGTCGCGGGGGGCGCCCCGCCCGGAGCTCGCGCACCGGGCGGCACACGGGTGACACGCCCTCAAGTACCGGCTTCGGCGGGGATGTGAGCTTTGCGGACTGTGCGGCTTTCGGCCCGGGAAGCAACCAGCTCGTAACCTCCCGACCCTGTCGCGCTACGCGCGTTGACTCTAGGCTGCGGCAGCAGGATCCAGACATGCTCCACCACTCACCATCCCTCCGCTGCACTCACCAAGGGGACCGATGTCAGCGACTCCGCATCCGCAGAAGAACCGTGCGCCCCGGCGGGTGCTCGCCGCCACGGCCGGACTGATCACCGTAGGCGCGCTCGTCGCCGCGATGCCGGCCGGTGCCCATGACCGGGGCCACGGGCACGGCCAGAAGTCCCGCACGGTCGACGTGCAGCTGCTCTCCTTCAACGACCTGCACGGCAACCTGGAGCCGCCGGCCGGTTCGGCGGGCACGGTCAGCGAGAAGCAGGCCGACGGTACGGTGAAGGCGATTCCGGCCGGTGGCGTCGAGTACCTGGCGACCTCGCTGCGCACCGCGCGCAAGGGCAACCCGTACTCCGTCACCGCGGCCGGCGGCGACATGGTGGGCGCGAGCCCGCTGCTGTCGGGGCTCTTCCACGACGAGCCCACCATCGAGGCGCTGAACGGCCTCGACCTCGACGTGACGGCTGTCGGCAACCACGAGTTCGACGAGGGCGCCACGGAGCTGGCCCGTCTGCAGAACGGCGGCTGTCACCCGGTCGAGGGCTGCTACGAGGAGGGCAAGGAGTTCGAGGGCGCGGACTTCCCGTACCTCGCGGCCAACGTGACGTCGGAGAAGACCGGCAAGCCGGTCCTCGAGCCGTACACGGTGTGGAAGAAGAACGGCGTCAGGATCGGCTTCATCGGGGTGACCCTGGAGGGCACGCCGAACATCGTCACGGCCAACGGCGTCAAGGGCCTGGAGTTCCACGACGAGATCGAGACGGTCAACAAGTACGCCAAGGAGCTGGACCGCAAGGGCGTCAAGTCCATCGTGGCCCTGATCCACGAGGGCGGGGCCCCGGCCTCCACCTCGTACAACTACGACTGCGACAGCCCCGGCGCCGGTGACGGCATCTCCGGGCCGATCGTCGACATCGCCAAGGGCATCACGCCGAAGGTCGACGCCCTGGTCACGGGTCACACCCACCAGGCGTACGTGTGCACGGTCCCGGACCCGTCCGGCAAGCCGCGCATGGTCACCTCGGCCTCGTCGTTCGGCAAGGTCTACACGGACACGACCCTCACCTACGACCGCCGGACCAAGGACATCGTCCGTACGTCGGTGGAGTCCGTGAATCACGTCGTCCGCCGCGACCAGGCCAAGGCCACCGACATGACGGCCCTGATCGCCCGCTGGAACACGCTCGCGGCCCCGATCGCCGGCCGCCCGCAGGGCTTCATCTCCGCCGACATCAACGGCCGCGGTTCCACGGCTCCCGAGAAGCCCCTCGGCAACCTGATCGCCGACGCCCAGCTGGAGGGCCTGGCCCCGGCGGACAGGGGCGGCGCGGTCGTCGCGTTCATGAACCCGGGCGGTATCCGCTCCGACCTCGTGTACACGGCCTCCGCCGGTGAGGGCGACGGGGTGGTGACGTACGGCGAGGCGTTCACCGTCCAGCCGTTCACCAACATGATGAACGTCGTCGACCTGACCGGCGCCCAGCTCGTCGCCGCGCTCCAGCAGCAGGTCAGCGGCTCCAACGAGGCCAGCCCGAAGATCCTCCAGGTCTCGAAGGGCCTGACCTACACGCTCGACCTCACGAAGTCGGGCGCCGACCGTGTGGTCGCCGCCTCGGTCCTGCTGAACGGTGAGGCGATCGACCCGGCGAAGACGTACCGCGTCGCGATGAACGAGTTCCTCGCGGGCGGCGGCGACGGCTTCGCGGCCCTCGGCCAGGGCACGAACAAGCTGGTCGGCGCGTCCGACCTGGACCTGTTCAACTCCTACCTGGCAGCCCACTCCACGGCCGCCGCCCCCCTGGCCCCTCCGGCCACGGACCGCATCACGGTCATCCAGTAGGCAACGCGTCGCCGCTGGGAGAGCACGGACAGGAATCGGCCCCAAAAGAGGGCCCGGACTGTCCGTGGTCTCCCGGCGGCATGTTTTTTGAGGTGTACCCGACATAATCTGGGGCCCCCACGCCGACGGAGGCCCCGCATGAGTCCGTACACCGCCACCACCAGCCGCCGGAGCTTCCTCACCGGCGCACTCGCCGTCACCGCCGGAGTCCTCATCGGCGGAACGCCCGCCGTGGCCTCCGCCCGGGCCCTCGGCACGCAGGACTGGATGGCCGGCATCGCCGACGCCACCCCGCTGCAACGCCTCACGATCCCGGGAACACACAACTCGGGGGCGCGTTTCGGCGGCCTCTGGACGGCGTGCCAGAACACGACGATCGCCGAGCAGCTCGACAGCGGCGTCCGCTTCCTCGACATCCGTTGCCGGATCAGCGGTGACGCGTACGCGATCCATCACGGGGCCGCGTACCAGAACCTGAACTTCGACGACGTGCTGGGTGCCTGCCGGGACTTCCTGGCCCGGCGCCCGTCGGAGACGGTGCTGATGCGGGTCAAACAGGAGTACTCGCAGGAGAGCGACGCCGCGTTCCGGCGGATCTTCGACCTCTACCTCGACGGCAGGGGCTGGCGCCCGCTCCTCCGCCTCGACCCCGCGCTCCCGGACCTCGGCGCGGCCCGGGGCAAGGTCGTCGTGCTCGCCGACAACGGCGGGCTGCCGGGTGTGCGGTACGCGGACCCGGGCGTCTTCGACATCCAGGACGACTACATGGCCGAGCCGTACGCCAAGTACCCGAAGATCCAGGCGCAGTTCCGCAAGGCGGCGCAGCAGCCCGGCAGGCTGTTCATGAACTACGTGAGCACCGCCGCCCTGCTGCCGCCACGCTGGAACTCCGACCGGCTCAATCCCCAGACGCACTCGTTCCTCGACGGGGCGGAGGCGTCGGGCTGGACCGGTCTCGGCATCGTGCCGCTGGACTTCCCGGCGACCCGGCCAGGGCTGGTGGCGTCCCTGATCCGGCACAACCCGGCGGGCTGAGGCGCGCTCACAGCTCCGGCGGCGGCTGTGGTGCCCCCGGCAGCCTGATCGACGCGGTCGTGCCCGTGCCGTCGGCCACCGGGCGCAGCGCGATCTCGCCGCCCGCCTGCTGGACGGTCCGGGCCACGATGGAGAGGCCGAGGCCGGAGCCGGGGAGCTGGCGGGCGCTGGGGGAGCGCCAGAAGCGTTCGAAGACGTGCGGGAGCTCCTCGGCCGGGATACCGGGGCCGTGGTCCCGGACCGTCAGCTCTCCTCGGTGCAGGTGCACCTCGATCGAGCCGCCGGACGGGCTGAACTTCACCGCGTTGTCCAGCACGTTGACCACGGCCCGCTCCAGCGCGGCCGGCTCGGCCCGTACGTACCAGGGGGCCAGCTCGGCCGTGATGGTCAGCTCGGGGCCGCGCAGCCTCGCGCGCTGCAGAGCGGTACGGGTGATGTCGTGCAGGGCGACGACCTGGAGCGGGCCGGGCTGGGCGGCGTCGGGGCGGGAGAGCTCCTGGAGGTCGCCGATGAGGGCGGCCAGCTCGGTCATCTGGGCCTTGACCGACGTCATCAGGGCCTTGCGGTCGTCGGGCGGGATGGCCCGGCCCGTCTCGTCGCTGCGGGCGAGCAGCTCGATGTTCGTACGGAGCGAGGTGAGCGGGGTGCGCAGCTCGTGCCCGGCGTCCGCGATGAGCTGGGACTGGCGGTCGCGCGAGGTGGCCAGCGAGCTGGTCATCGAGTTGAAGGAGCGGGAGAGGCGGGCGATCTCGTCCTCGCCCTCGACCGGGATCCGGACGGTGAGGTCCTCGGTCTCGGCGACGTGCGCGACGGCGTGCGCGAGGTCGTCGACCGGGCGCAGCCCGGTACGGGCGATCCACAGGCCTGCGGCACCGGCACCGACGACGCCGATGCCGGCGACGAGGAACAGCACCCAGGCGAGGGTGGAGAGCGGGTCGGTGACCTCGCTCATGGGGCGGGCGAAGGTGACCGCCAGACCCCCGGGCCCCGAACCGGGGGACCGGCGGATGTCCAGCGGGGAGGTGTGGACCCGCATGTCCGCGCCGTCCTCGTCCGTTGCCGAATGCAGTGCGTAGGAGCGCTGCCGCTCGGTCACCTCCAGGTCCTCGCCAGTCACCGGCAGTCTCGCCGTGTCGGGGGCGATGCAGACGGTGCCCTGGGAGTCGATCAGCTGGACCGTCCCGCCGGTGAAGGGCGGGGGCGGCAGCGAGGTGCCGCCCTTGCAGTACGTGTACAGGGTCGTCAGGTACTGCTCGTCCACCTTGGAGCCGCGCAGCGACTCGTCCAGCTGGTGTTCCAGCTGCTCCCGCGTCACGAACCAGCACGCCGCCGCCACCGCCGCGACCGCCACCGCGACCGCCATGGCGACCAGCAGGGCGAGCCGTGAGCGCAGCGGCAGTGCGCGGAGCCGGCGGGGCAGCCCGGTCACCCCTCACCGCCCCCGGACCGCAGTGCGTACCCCACGCCCCGCACCGTGTGGACGAGCCGCGGCTCGCCGCCCGCTTCCGTCTTGCGGCGCAGATACATCACGTACACGTCCAGGGAGTTGGAGCTGGGTTCGAAGTCGAAGCCCCAGACGGCCTTGAGGATCTGCTCGCGGGTCAGCACCTGCCGGGGGTGGGCCAGGAACATCTCCAGGAGGGTGAACTCCGTGCGCGTCAGCTCGACGCGGCGCGTGCCGCGGGTGACCTCGCGGGTGTTCAGGTCCATGCGGAGGTCCGCGAAGGACAGGGCGTCGTCGGGGACGGCCCCGCCCGCCGCGACCGCGTACGAGCTGCGGCGCAGCAGGGCCCGGATGCGGGCGAAGAGCTCGTCCAGCTCGAAGGGCTTGACGAGGTAGTCGTCGGCGCCCGCGTCGAGACCGGTGACCCGGTCGCCGACGGTGTCGCGGGCGGTGAGCATCAGGATGGGGGTGGTGGAGCCGGTGGACCGGATGCGGCGGGCGGCGGTGAGGCCGTCCATGCGGGGCATCTGGATGTCCAGGACGATCAGGTCGGGGGCGTACGACTCCGCCTTGGTGAGGGCGTCGTAGCCGTCCACGGCCACTTCGGTGCCGTAGCCCTCGAAGGCGAGACTGCGCTGCAGGGCCTCGCGCACGGCGGGCTCGTCGTCGACGATCAGTACGCGCTGCGGATCGTCTTCGGCGGGGCTCATCGCTTCGTCCTCTCCTTCGTACGACAGGTGCTGCGGGCTGTGCCCTCAGCCTCGCACGGCCGTCGCACGGCGTCGCGCGGCGCGGCGCTCGCGGCCGGGGGCGGTGGTGCGGACCTCCGGGGAGCGGGGGCCGGTGGGGGCGAGGCGGGCCGGTTCGGCTGCCAGGGCGAGCGGGAGGGCCGGACCGGACGGGCCGGCGGTCTCCGCCGTGTGGTTCGTCGTGGCCTCCTGATCAGGAGCCGTTGCCGGCGCGCAGGGTGTCCAGGTCGGCCTTGACGGTGTCGACCGGGATGGCGAATCCGAGGCCCACGCTGCCCGCCGTGGAGCTGCCGGAGGCGCTGGACGAACTGGGCGAGTACATCGCGGAGTTGATGCCGATGATCTCGCCGTTCATGTTGATGAGGGCGCCGCCGGAGTTGCCGGGGTTGAGCGAGGCGTCGGTCTGGATGGCCTTGTACGTGGTCTTGGACGTGCCCGTGTCGCCGTTGAACTGCTGGCCACCGAACTCGAACGGCCAGTTCCCGCCGCCCTGTTGCTGCTGTCCCTGTCCGGAGCTGGAGCTGTCGTCGTCCTTGGCGATCGTGACGTCGCGGTCCAGCGCCGAGACGATGCCGCTCGTGACGGTGCCGGTGAGGCCCTCGGGCGAGCCGATCGCCACGACCTGGTTTCCGACCTCGACCGCGGAGGAGTCGCCGAGGGAGGCCGTCTTCAGTCCGCTCGCGTCCTGGAGCTTGATCAGGGCCAGGTCCTTGTCGGCGTCGGTGCCGACGACGTCGGCGGTGTACGTCCTGCCGGTGCTCAGGGCCACCTCGATCTGCGTGGCCCCCGCGATCACGTGGTTGTTGGTGACGATCTCGCCGTCCGAGGTGATGACGACACCGGAACCGGTGGCGTCCCCCGCCGACGACGTCGCGCTGATCTCCACGATCGCCGGGGCCACCGCCGCCGCCACACCGGAGACGGTGCCCGCGCTGCTCCGCGAGACGGTGGTGCCGCTGACGACGCTGCCGGAGCCGGTGCTGTTCGAGCCGCCGCCGGTGAACTCGCCGAGGAGGGTGGCCGTGCCGCCGCCGATCACTGCCGCGGCGATCGCCACGGCGGCCAGCAGGGCGACCGGACGCCTGGCCCGACGCTCCCGGGCCGGGACGGCGGCCGGTTCGGGGGCGGGATCGGGTGCGGGCCAGGCGGGGGCGCCGGCCACGCCGGTCCGCGGTGCGGGTTCGTACGCCGGCGGCGGCGGGTAGGCCGCCTCGCCGTTGCCGTACGAGGGGTACATCGGGTACTCGCCGCTCGGGCGGTGGCTGTCGGTCATGTCTACGAGAGTGGGCGGCGAACATGAGAAGGACCTGAGCGGTCCCTGAGAAGTGCGACAGAACCGTGTATGCCCCATATAAGGGCGTCGGGTTACCGTGTGGTGACGTTCGGTTCCCCGCAGCCGCACGAACGCCGCACCACGAGCGCGGACGGGAACTGCTTCAGACGCTCGCGCCGCGACCCCGAGACCCGCAGCGCGTCGTCGAGGACCAGGTCCACGGCCGCCCGTGCCATCGCCGGACGGTCCGAGAAGACCGTCGTCAGCGGCGGATCGGTGAGGCCCGCTTCCTTCACGTCGTCGAAGCCCGCGACCGCGAGCTCCTGGGGCACGTCGATCCGCAGCTCACGCGCGGCCCGCAGTACCCCGATGGCCTGGTCGTCCGTCGAGCAGAAGATCGCCGGGGGCCTGTCCGGCCCGGCCAGCAGCTTCAGGGCGACCTGGTAGGCGTCGTAACGGTTGTACGGGGCGTGGAAGAGCCGGCCCTCCGTCGACCGCCCCGCCTCGTGCATCGCCCGGCGCCAGCCCTCGATGTGGTCGGCGACCGGGTCACCGACCACCGGGGTCGACTCCGTGCCGCCGAGGCACGCCACGTAGGCGTTGCCGTGCTCCAGGAGGTGGCGGGTGGCGAGCTGGGCGCCGCCGATGTCGTCCGTGACGACCGCGACGTCGTCGATCGCCTCGGGCCGCTCGTGCAGCAGGACGACCCGGGCGTCCCACGCCTCTATCTCGGCCGCCGCCCGCTCGCTGGGGCCCTGGCTGACCAGGATCAGCCCGGAGACCCGCATGCCGAGGAAGGCCCGCAGGTAGTGGACCTCGCGCTCGTCGCGGTAGTCGGAGTTGCCGACGAGCACCATCTTTCCGCGCTCGGCGGCGGCCTGTTCGACGGCGTGCGCCATTTCCGCGAAGAAGGGCTGACGGGCGTCCGGCACGATCATCCCTATGAGATCGGTACGCCGTGAGGCCATGGCCTGGGCGACCCGGTCGGGCCGGTAGCCCAGCTCCTTGATCGCGGCGAGCACCCGCTCGCGCGTGGCCGGGGCAACCGGCCTGGGTCCGTTGTTGATGACGTAGCTGACGACCGCTGTCGAGGTCCCCGCCAGTCTCGCCACATCGTCCCGCGTCACCTTGGCCACGCGCGGCAGTCTACGCGGATCGACCTACCTGTTGGCGGGTCGGACCGGGGCTTCTTCCCGGATCTCGGCTTCCGCGGGCTGCTCCGAACGGGTGACGGCCTCCTCGGCGGGCTTCGGCGCAGCCTTGGCCTTGGCCTCCTCGGCCGCCCGCTCCACCTTCTCGGGGGTGACGAAGCGGTAGCCGACGTTGCGCACGGTCCCGATCAGCGACTCGTGCTCGGGGCCGAGCTTGGCGCGCAGCCGCCGTACGTGGACGTCGACCGTCCGGGTGCCGCCGAAGTAGTCGTAGCCCCAGACCTCCTGCAGCAGCTGGGCGCGGGTGAAGACCCGGCCGGGGTGCTGCGCGAGGTATTTGAGCAGTTCGAACTCCTTGAAGGTCAGGTCCAGGACCCGGCCCTTCAGCTTGGCGCTGTAGGTCGCCTCGTCCACCGACAGGTCGCCGTTGCGGATCTCCATGGGGGAGTCGTCGGCGGTGATCTGCTGGCGGCCGGTGGCCAGTCGCAGCCGGGCCTCGACCTCGGCGGGGCCCGCGGTGTCCAGCAGGACGTCGTCGATGCCCCAGTCGGCGGTGACGGCCGCGAGGCCGCCCTCGGTCACGACGAGGATCAGCGGACAGCCGGGTCCGGTGGACCGCAGCAGCTGGCACAGCGAGCGCACCTGGGGGAGGTCGCGGCGGCCGTCGACGAGAATGACGTCGGCACCTGGGGTGTCGACGAGCGCGGGTCCCTCGGCGGGGGCCACCCGCACGCTGTGCAGCAGGAGGCCGAGGGCGGGGAGCACCTCCGTCGACGGTTGAAGGGCATTCGTCAGAAGCAGCAGTGAACTCATCGCCGCCCACCTGCCTGGGTCGTCGGTCGATCGTGCACGGTTCGCTCGCCCATTACGTCGGTCCTCCTCGTTCCCTGCGAGAGGGGCACTCCCGGGTCGGACCCGGGGGAGTAGTGCGGCATTGCCTCGTACTTCCGTACGAACGTCCGCCTGGGCGGCCGTCATACGGTTTTTACTGTGCGGCCCCACTCAGGGGGACCGCTGAGCTTGTCGAAACGTCGTCGTAACAACGCACGGAAAGCACAAAAGGACCCGGGGGCTGCTTTGCCCGGATCCTCTTCACAGGACAATAGCCCACATGAGTTCTGTGTCCGAGGGTTGTTTCCTGAGTTCTTCTGTTCCCTCGATCACGCCGATCCCCCGCCGCACCACATTGCTGACCGGTGACGGGGTCCGTATCGAGGCGGTGTACACCCCGTGTACGGCGGGTTCGCAGGCCAACGGTGACGGGGCGTCCGGCGGTACGGCCATCGTCCTCGCGCACGGCTTCACCGGCGCCGTCGACCGGCCGGCCGTCAGGCGTGCCGCCGAGGTGTTCGCCCAGCGTGCGGCGGTGATCACGTTCTCGTTCCGGGGCCACGGACGGTCCGGCGGGCGGTCCACGGTAGGCGATCGTGAGGTGCTGGACCTGGCCGCCGCGGTGGCCTGGGCGCGGTCGCTGGGGCACCGCCGCGTCGTTACGGTCGGCTTCTCGATGGGCGGGTCCGTGGTGCTCCGGCACGCGGCTCTGTATACGGCGCCGGACACGCGGAAAGTCGGGGGGAAGAAGTCTTCGGCGGGGGCCGAACGGGTGGGTGAGCGCATTGGGGCGCACGAGGGGCGCACGGACGCGCACACGGATGTGGTGGTCGCCGTCAGCGCGCCGGCCCGCTGGTACTACCGGGGGACGGCCCCGATGCGACGCCTGCACTGGGTCGTCACCCGGCCCGCCGGGCGGCTCGTCGGCCGCTACGGCTTCCGTACCCGTATCCACCGCGAGGACTGGAACCCCGTCCCGCTGTCCCCGGTCGAGGCCGTCCCGCTGATCACGGCGCCGCTGCTGATCGTGCACGGCGACCGGGACCCGTACTTCCCGCTCGACCACCCGCGGATGCTGGCCGGTGCGGCCGGGGGCGGGGCCGAGCTGTGGCTGGAGCGGGGTATGGGGCACGCCGAGAACGCCGCGGACGAGGCCCTGCTGACCCGCATCGCCGACTGGACGGCGTCGGCGTGACTCATGATGGACAGCTGACGCACGACGAAAGGGGTCCCGCCATGGCAGCGGGGACGATCCGCTACTGGGCCGCGGCCAAGGCCGCCGCCGGGACCGCGGAGGAGCCGTACGCGGCGGCGACGCTCGCCGAGGCGCTCGACGGGGTGCGCGAGAGGCACCCCGGTGAGTTGACGCGGGTACTGAGGAGATGTTCGTTCCTGATCGACGGCGATCCCGTGGGCACCCGCGGACATGAGACCGTACGGCTTGCCGAGGGCGGCACGGTCGAGGTGCTCCCGCCGTTCGCAGGAGGGTGAAGAGACCATGAGCGACAACGACCAGCGGTATCCGTACGACGACCAGGGGCACGGGCAGCGGTACGGGCACGGGGCGGGGCAGCAGGGGCCGTCCAGCGGTGACCAGGCCCCGTACGACGCGTACGCCGTCCCCGCCGCGCCGTACGACGCGTACCCCGCCGCTCCCGAGGCGGCTGCCTGGCCGACCGACCGGCCGACGGCCCCGGAGGACGCGTACCCGCAGCAGGGGCAGGGGCAGACCGGTCAGGGTGCCACCCAGACGTGGCAGGGCCAGACCTGGGACACCCGGTACCAGCCGACGGTCCAGCCGCAGCAGGCCGCGTACCGGCAGAACCCGCAGGCCGGGTACGAGCAGGAGGCTCCGCAGCACCATCAGGCGCCCGTGTACCAACAGCCCCAGCAGGCCGGGTACGAGCAGAACCCGCAGCCCGCGTACCAGCAGGCTCCGCAGCACCAGGCCGCCCCGTACGCCGCCTCCGGCTCGTATCCGCTGCCGCCCGAAGCGCCGGTCGCACCGGTGGCCCCCGCCGCCCCGGCCGCTGCCGACTCCGGGTACAGCTCGCCCACGACCGTGGGCAACGGCCGGATCACCGACGCCCAGCGGGCCCGCGCCGAGGGCCGCTCGCCGATCATCGCGCCCGGGACGCAGCCGGCCGCGATCACGGCGGGCCTCGGCCTGCTCCTCGCACTCGGTGCCGCGCTCGGGCAGTACGCCCTGCTCGTGCCGCTGGTCCTGCTCCAGGCCGTGACGGCCGCCGGCTGGTTCCGGCTCAACGGCATGTGGCCGGCCAGGCAGGGCATCGCCCTCGCCTTCGCCGGTGGGTTCGTCGCCGACGTCGTCCTGCTCGTGGCCGGCCGTGGCAACGCCCCCGCGGCCATCCTCGGCACACTCGGGGTCTGGGTGCTGCTCACCGTCGTACTGCAGCTGCGCAGCCACGCCGGGGCCGACGAGCGCCTGTACGGCCTGACGGCCACGGTCGCGTCGGCCGCGCTCGCGGTACTGGCCGCCGGACATCTGGCGGCGGTCCCGGACGCGGTGACGGTCGGCGGGATCGCGGTCGCGGTGGCCGTCCTCGTCCGGGCGCTTCCGCTGCCCGGTGTCGTCTCGGTCGTCCTGGCCCTGCTCGCCTCGGCGGGCGCGGGTGCGTTGGCGGGCGGATTCACGGACTTCGGCACGCAGGCGGCGTTCCTCGGCCTCGCGGCCGGCGGTTGCGCGCTGATCGGGCTGCGGGTGGCGAGCTACGACTACCCGTCCCGCTTCGTGCACCTGACGGCCGGGGTGGCCCTGCCGCTCACCGCCGCGGCCCCCGCCGTCTATCTCATCGGCCGGGCGATCGCCTGACGCCCGGCACCCCGCTCCGCCGTCCCCGTCCCGCATTCCTCTTCCGCGCCGGGAACCGGCAGGGGCCTCCCGCTCGTCGATCACTCAGGGCGCGCCGCGCGGCGGCACTAGGCTCACGGGCACCAGAGGTCCGGTCGGTGGGAGTGGGGGAGCAACAGGCATGCGCGCACTGCGAATACTGCTGATCATCGCTGTGGTTCTGGGCGGTGTCTTCGTCGCCGTCGACCGCGCCGCCGTGTATTTCGCGGAGTCCGAGGCCGAGAGCCGGGTCCGCTTCGGCGGTGCCCAGACCGGTACGACCGAGGTCTCGATCAAGGGCTTCCCCTTCCTGACCCAGGTCGCCGGATCCGAGCTCGACCGGATCGATGTCACGGTCAAGGACATTGAGGCGAGCGCGGCAGGCCGTTCGATCCGGATCAGTGAGGTGCGGGCGCGGCTGGAGCAGGTGACGCTCGGCGCCGGATACACGAGCGCGACGGCCTCCCGGGCCACCGGCACGGCCGTCATCTCGTACGCGGACCTCACCGAGGTGGCGGACGACGGCGTCACGGTCGCCTACGGCGGCAACGGCAAGGTCAAGGTCACCGGTTCGGTCGCGATCCCGCTGCTGGGCGAGGCGGTCACGCGGAGCGTGCTCTCCACCGTCACCCTGGCAGACGGCGACACGGTCAAGGTCCGCGCCGACGAGGTACCGGGTGAGGGCATCCCCGGCCTGGAGGGCCTGGTCCGCAAGAAGACCGACTTCCAGCGTGAGATCGGCGGCCTGCCGGAAGGTCTGAAGATGGAGAAGATCGAGGTGACTCCGGGCGGCCTGGAGATCTCGATGACGGGCTCCGGCATAGAACTCGCCGGGTGACCGAGGCACTTGGTGCGACGGTGGCTGTTCTCCCGCGCGGCGGGGTAGGGCTCCGTGGAGGCGGTCCGGGCGCCGGATCCGGATAGTGAGACAGGCCGGTCCGGCCTGTAGCTGATTCCGAGGCGCCGACCCCCTCGATCCCGAGGTCAGGCAAGGGGTGACCTCAGATGCGTCTCGCATGTCGGACGATCGCGTCTCATTATTCGACACGACGGTGACATCTCCGCCCGTACCTCCCTACGATCGGACACATGAAGCGACAGGCGGACCTCACGAAGCGGCGGGCAGTAGACCTGTGCCGCGTCGCCGCCATGCTCTGTCGCACCTTCTGAGCGGGACCCTCTCCCGTTTCCCCGGCCCTTCGACGTAGTCAGGGCCGAACCGTGCCGCCCGTACGCGTTCCGCTCCAAGCACCTGCGCGTACATCCCGCACTCCGCACCTCGCACCACCCCGCCGCAGACTGCCCCGGAGGAGAAACACATGAGCCGCGCAGACGTACTGGTCGACGCCGACTGGGTCGAGGCCCACATCGACGACCCGCAGGTCGCCATCGTCGAGGTCGACGAGGACACCTCGGCGTACGAGAAGAACCACATCAGGAACGCGATCCGGATCGACTGGACGAAGGACCTCCAGGACCCGGTCCGTCGTGACTTCATCGACCAGGCCGGCTTCGAGAAGCTCCTGTCCGACAAGGGCATCGGGAACGACACCACGGTCGTCCTGTACGGCGGCAACAACAACTGGTTCGCGTCCTACGCGTTCTGGTACTTCAAGCTCTACGGCCACCAGGACGTCCGCCTGCTCGACGGCGGCCGCAAGAAGTGGGAGCTCGACTCCCGCGACCTCGTGGACGGCGACCAGATCCCGTCCCGCCCGGCCACCGCGTACAAGGCCCAGCCGCAGGACGCGTCGATCCGCGCCTTCCGTGACGACGTCGTCGCCGCGATCGGCAACCAGAACATCGTCGACGTGCGTTCGCCCGACGAGTTCAGCGGCAAGCTGCTCGCCCCGGCGCACCTCCCGCAGGAGCAGTCGCAGCGCCCCGGCCACGTGCCGAGCTCGCGCAACATCCCGTGGTCGAAGAACGCCAACGACGACGGCACCTTCAAGTCGGACGACGAGCTCAAGGCCCTCTACGAGGACGAGCGGGTCGACCTGTCGAAGGACACCATCGCGCTCTGCCGCATCGGTGAGCGTTCGGCCCTGACCTGGTTCGTGCTGCACGAGCTGCTCGGTGTCGACAACGTCAGGAACTACGACGGTTCGTGGACCGAGTACGGCTCCCTCGTGGGTGTGCCGATCGAGCTCGGCGCCAACAAGTAACTCCGTACGACCCGATCAGCCCACATCAGCAGGACCCCGACCAGAAGGACAGAACCATGTGTGGAGCACAGGCCGGCGGCCCCGACGCCTCGACGATCAAGCCGGGCGAGACGACCATCCAGGGCAGCGTGACCCGCGACGGCGAGCCCGTCACCGGCTACGTCCGTCTGCTGGATTCGACCGGTGAGTTCACCGCCGAGGTCCCGACCTCGGCGACCGGACAGTTCCGTTTCTACGCGGCCGAGGGAACCTGGACGCTCCGCGCCCTGGTCCCGGGCGGCACCGCCGACCGTACGGTCGTGGCGCAGACCGGTGGTCTCGCCGAGGTCGCCATCGCCGTGTAGTCCCACGCGTATTCGGCCGGAGGGCCGCACCCCAGGGGGTTGGACGCCACCTGAGCGGGGGTGCGGCCCTCCGCGCCGTACCACGCGGACACGACGGGCGATCCGGTTCTACGCTGGGGGTATGTACGCCCGGCGCAGACGCGCCTATTTCCTGATGATGGGCGGATGTCTCGTACTCTTCGTCTCCGCCTGGGCCTTCGTGCGCCTGTGGTCGGTCCCGGCGGCGGTGGCGATGTGTGTCGTCGCCATGGTCATCCCGCCGGTCGCGGCGGTGGTCGCCAACCGGCGGGGGCCGGAGGACCGTTGGTGGGACGACCCCTCCGGTGATCCGAAGTCCGACGAGTGGTGGGACGAGCTCGACGGCAGGAGGCGCCGCAGGTAGCCGCGGCCCTGGGTACCGGCCGGATCAGTAGACGAGTGCCTGCGCGCCGTCCGCCATGGCCTCCTGCACGAACACCTGGGCGCCGGCGATCCGTACGCCTTCCAGGACGTCCTTCTCCGTGATGTCGCGCCGGGCCGCGCACTGGGTGCAGAGCGTGATCCGGCCGCCCGCCCGGATCGACTCGATCAGGTCGGGCAGGGGCGCGGAGTGCGGCAGCTCGAATTCGGCGGCGCGCCCCGGCAGCGCGAACCAGGCGGACTCTCCGGTCAGCCAGAGGGAGACCTCGACCCCGCTCGCCACGGCCACGGCGGCCACGGTGAACGCCTGGGAGCAGCGCTCGGCGGAATCGGCACCTGCGGTCACCTTGATCACGAGCTTCTTCGACATGTACCGAACTGTAATCCTCCGGTGGACAACCTCCCCTGTGACCTGTGGGTCAGTTGTGTGCACAGGTAATGGAACCTGCGCCTCAGGTCTCTTTGGGGGGACCCCTTTTGGAACCGAACGACACCATTCCTGGTGTTCCGGCGGAGCCGCCGGTCACGCCGCCTGCCGTCACGCCGGCTCCTGTCATACCGCCCGCCGTCATACCGCCCGCCGTCACGCCGTCTGCCGTGACGCCGGCTCCGGTACGCGTGCGACCGCGTGGCCGTACGGCGCTGATCGTCGCCGCCGCCGCGCTGCTCGGCATCGCGGGCGGTACGGCAGTCGGCTACGGCGTCCAGGCGGAGCGACCGCCGACGCCGCTGCCCGCGCTGTCGCAGGCGGATCTGGTGTACCCGGCGAAGGCGCTGCCCGCGGACAAGGCTCCGGACCCGCTGCCCGCCTCGCAGGACCGCCAGGTGCGGACGGACGGGGATCTGCGCAAGCTGCTCATGGACCGGCCGGCGGGCTGGAGCGACAACGAGTCGGTGACCTGGCTGAGCGACGGGTGGATCGGCCTGGACGACTACGCGCGGGACTTCAAGAGCGAAGACTCCATGCTCACGTACCTCCTGGAGACCGACGTGCGCCGCGTCGCGGGTGCCGCCTGGAAGAAGGGCCAGTACCGCGAGGCCAACGTCTGGCTCGTCCAGTTCGGCTCCGGGGCGGGCGCGGGTGCCGTGGAACACGCCGAGGGCCAGCTCTCGTACATGCCGGGGACGAAGGACGGTGCCGGCAACGAGGGCGACCCGGTCGCGGGCAGCGGGAACGGGCGCTACTACGTCTACGACGTCGTCCGGGAGCCCGGCTACATGCCCTCGTACCGGGCCAGGGCGGTCGTGCAGCGTGGCGACATCATGATCGAGGTCAACATGTTCGACACCGAGCCGATCAGCAAGAAGGACATCCGGACGATGGCCGAGCGACAGCTGGAGCGACTGTGAACGACGTCATCCCGCCCGCCCCGGAACCGTCCGAGCCGGCCTCGGAACCGGTCGTGCCGACCGCCTCGGAACCGGTCGTGCCGACCCCGGAGGCCGCGTCCGCCCCGGAATCCGAGCCGGCCGCGTCCGCCCCGGAGCCGCCCGCGGTGCCGGTGGACACGCCCGCCCCGGCGCGCTCCGGGAAGGTCCGCCGGATCCTCCTCACCGCGCTCCCCGCGGTCCTGGTGATCGGTGCGATCGGCGGTGCTGCCGCGTACACGAAGATCACGGTGGACGACGCCGACCGCACGGTCACCACGACCGTCTGGTCGTTCGCCGGGAGCGAGCCCGGCAAGGACCCCGCCGGGGACACCGGCGCGGGCCGGGCCGACACCCCGCTCGCCGAACTGCTGCTGCCCGTGCCCGACGACTACCGGCTCGGCCCGGACATCAGGGAGCTGGGCAACGACGGCGAGGTCAGCGGCAAGCAGGCCACCGCCACGATGAAGGAGTCCAACCGCGGGCTGGCGGGCAAGGAGCGCCGCGAGTACGACAAGCGGATCGACAAGCTCCGGGTGCAGGGTCTCGCGGTCCGTTCGTACGTCTCGCAGGAGAACGATCTCGTGGTGAACGCCGAGGTCATGCGGATGAAGGACAAGAAGGCGGTCCGGGACTTCTACACCTTCGGGACCGAGTTGTTCGACGCCATCAATGTCTTCCGCGACGGTCCGAAGGTCACCGGCTACACCCGGAAGGCCACCTGTCACCTGTGGCCCAAGGACAGCGAGAGCACGCTGGAGGCCATGGTGTGCAGCGCGTACGACGGCGAACTGAGCATCACCTACACGGCGTTCGGCACGAAGCCCTTCGACGGGGCGGCCGTGGCCGGCCTCCTGAAGGACCAGCTGGACCACATCACGTCCCCGGGGGAGTACGTATGACCGAGAAGACGGTGGAGCCGGCCGGCGAGGTCGCCGCCGCCCCCGACCCGTTCGCACCGCCTGCCGTCCCGCCGGTCCCTCCCCTTCCGCCCCGGGCTGCCCGGGAGACCGCGACAGGCGAGCCCGGTGCGCCGGTGGGGCCCTGGCCGCCGGCCCCGCCGCGCCCGCCCCGCCGCGTACTGAGGGCCGTCGCCCGCTGGACGGTCGCCGTGCTGGTCCTCGGTGGGCTCGGCGCGGGCACCGCCGTCGGCATCACGTCGATGGAACGCACCGACGTGCCGGGCCTGGCCACCGAGGACGACGGGCGCTGGGACTACCCCCGGCTGTCGCTGCCCGCGCTCCCGGCCGGCGCACCGCGCCCGTTCGCCGACTCCAACGAGGCGGAGGTCCACCACGCCGACCTGCGACGCCTGCTGCTGCCGGCCCCGGCGGGGGCGACCGTGGACGAGGAGCTCGACGGCGGCTGGGTGACCGGAGCGCGGTACGCCACCGAGTACGGGAAGTCCGAGCGCGCCGACCTCACCCAGCGGCTGGACGACTCCGCCCTGCGGCACATCGCGGCCCGCGGCTGGACCATGCCGGACGGCACGTCGTCCCGGATCTATCTGCTCCGGTTCAACTCGGTGGCGTACGCCACCGCGTTCCAGGACGAGCTCTTCGGGCTGGAGTCGTTCCCGACAGCGCTCGCCGGCGCGACCGAGCCCGCGTCCGACGACGACTGGCCGGGCACGGGCGGGCCGGAGTACACGACGACCCGCGTCTACACGGAGGCGAAGCCCTACGGGGCGGAGCAGGTCCGCCACGCGTACGTGCTGGCAGGGGACACCGTGGCCCTGATCGTCCAGTCGCGGAAGGGCGCGGCGGGCACGGAAACCGTTCCGTTCCACCAGACGGTGGTTCTGCAGAACCAGCTGCTGGGCTGACCGGGCCCGGGAGAAACCCCGGGCCCACGTGCGGGGGCCCCACCCATTAGGCTGGGGCCCCGGCCCCGTACTGCCGTCATGTCGTTCGTCCCGAGGAGCACCCGTGCTTGAGGCATTCTTCTCCGCCCTGCTGGTCCTGGTCTGCGTCGGCGTGCTCGCGTTCGCCGTCGTGGCCGTGAAGAAGCTGTACCAGGGCCAGCGCTGACCCTCGCCGTACTCCTGCCCGCACACCCTCACAGATCGTCTGAGCCGCTCATGATCGAGATTCCGTCCGACCTCCACCCGGACCTCGTGCCGCTGGTCTTCCTCCTCGGCAACTGGGCGGGTGCGGGCGTCTCCGACTTCCCCGGTGCCGAGAAGTGCAACTTCGGCCAGGAAGTCACCTTCAGCCACGACGGCCGGGACTTCCTCGAGTACGTCTCGCACTCCTGGGTGCTCGACGCCGAGGGCAACAAGGTCAGGCCCCTGGAGTCCGAGTCCGGCTACTGGCGCATCGACAAGGACCGCAAGGTCGAGATCGTCATGGTCCGTGACCAGGGCATCGTCGAGGTCTGGTACGGCGATCTGGCGAAGCAGAAGCCGCAGATCGACGTGGTCACCGACGCGGTGGCGCGCACCGCGGCCTCCGGCCCGTACAGCGGAGGCAAGCGCCTCTACGGCTATGTGAACAGCGACCTGATGTGGGTCGGCGAGAAGGCCACCCCCGACGTGGAGCTGCGGCCGTACATGTCGGCGCACCTGAAGAAGGTCGTCACGCCCGAAGAGGTCGCCGAGATGGCGAAGAGCCTCGGTGACATGCCGGACGACGGCATCGCGTTCTTCAAGTAGTCCGCTTCCGGGCGGTCCGGCCCTCCGGGGGGCGGTCCGCCTTGTCCGGACAATGCGGGCCCTCGTCGTCGGTCCTGCGGGCCGGTGCTCGCTCCGCCCTACACTGGGGCTGTGGTGAGCACCGACTGGAAGACCGATCTTCGACAGCGCGGCTACCGGCTGACGCCTCAGCGACAGCTTGTCCTGGAGGCCGTCGACACCCTGGAGCACGCGACGCCCGACGACATCCTCTGCGAGGTGCGCAGGACCGCGTCGGGGGTGAACATCTCCACCGTCTACCGCACCCTGGAGCTCCTCGAGGAGCTCGGGCTCGTCAGCCACGCCCATCTGGGGCACGGCGCGCCGACGTACCACCTGGCGGACCGCCACCACCACATCCACCTCGTCTGCCGGGACTGCACGAACGTCATCGAGGCGGATGTGGAGTTGGTCGCCGACTTCACCGAGAAGCTGCGCGGTACGTTCGGCTTCGAGACCGACATGAAGCACTTCGCGATCTTCGGCCGGTGTGCCGACTGCACGGCGAAGGCCGCGGAGGCGTCCGGTCCGGACCGGGCAGCCGGTAGCGGGAGCTAGCGGCCCCGGGCCGAGTCGTACGCTGGTCGCATGAAGAGCCCCCTGCTGTCCCTGCCCGGCGCCGTTCCCGCCGAAGGGCGCGACGAAGGCGTCGCCGCGCACTACGGTGACCTGTTCCGCGAGCAGCGCGCACTCGCCGACGGCAACGGCCTCGTCGACCTGTCGCACCGCGGCGTCGTCGCGGTCACCGGTGACGACCGGCTGGCCTGGCTGCACCTGCTGCTCACCCAGCACGTCAGCGACCTGGCGCCGAACCAGGCGACCGAGGCGCTGATCCTCTCCGCCAACGGGCACATCGAACACGCCCTCTATCTGGTCGACGACGGTACGACGGTCTGGACGCACGTCGAGCCGGAGACTCAGGGCGAGCTGATCGCGTACCTGGAGTCGATGAAGTTCTTCTACCGGGTGGAGGTCGCCGACCGTACGGAGGACACCGCCGTCGTGCACCTGCCGGCCGGTTCCATCGCCGAGGTGCCGGACGGTGTCGTCGTACGGGAGACGGCGCACGGCCGTGACCTCTTCCTGCCCCGCGCGGACCTTGAGGCGTACGCCGCCGGGCACGGGCCTGCGGTCGGCATCCTGGCGTACGAGGCGCTGCGCGTCGAGACGCACCGGCCGCGCGTCGGCTTCGAGACCGACCACCGCACCATCCCGCACGAGCTGGGCTGGATCGGCACCGCCGTCCACCTCCAGAAGGGCTGCTACCGGGGGCAGGAGACGGTCGCCCGTGTCCACAACCTGGGGAAGCCGCCGCGCCGGCTCGTCTTCCTCCACCTGGACGGCAGCGAGGTGCACCTGCCCGGCCACGGCACGCCGGTGCGGCTCGCCTCCGACGGCGAGGAGGGCCGTCAGCTCGGTTTCATCACCACGTCGGCCCGCCACCACGAGCTGGGCCCGATCGCCCTGGCGCTGGTCAAGCGGAACGTGGCCGTGGACGCGGAACTGATCGCCGGGGACACGGCGGCGGCCCAGGAGACGGTCGTCGAGCCGTAGGCCGACGCGGCCCAGGAGACGGTCGTCGAGCCGTGGTTCGGCCCCCGCGACCGTCCTGCCGGTCCGGATCCCGGTCCCGGAGCACAGAAGCGGGCCCGGATCGCCTACGCGCGGCCGTCCACCCGGACCGGACGCCCCGCTACACCTCGATCAGCACGGTGAACGGGCCGTGGTTCGTGAGCGAGACGCGCATGTCCGCCCCGAACCGGCCCGTCCCCACCCGCGCGCCGAGCGCGCGCAGTTGTGCCACGACCTCGTCGACCAGCGGCTCGGCGACTTCGCCGGGCGCGGCGGCGTTCCAGGTGGGCCTGCGGCCCTTCCTGGCGTCCCCGTAGAGGGTGAACTGCGAAATGACCAAAAGCGGTGCATTCACGTCCGAGCAGGACTTCTCACCCTCCAGGATCCGCAGGGTCCACAGCTTGCGGGCGAGCTGTGCCGCCTTCTCCGCGGTGTCCCCGTGAGTGACCCCCACCAGCACACACAGTCCTTCGCCGACGATCTCGCCGACGATTCCGGTCCCCGACGGGTCGTCCGCGGCGCCCGCCACGGTGACGCTCGCGCCGTCCACTCGCTGTATCACTGCACGCATACAGACCAACCTATCTTGGGCTGAACGGGTACAGAGCACCTGCGTGAACACCGTGCGTAGTGGCACCATGCACGATGTCGGTGTGCCGACGCACCGGTCGAGGGGACGGAACATCATGAGTTCACATGGAATTGGGCCATCACCCGGTGCCGTACCGGTGACCCGTACACCCGGTGCGCTGCGACCGCCTGTGCAACGGACCGGTGCCTCGCCGCAGGGACCACTGCCCGCGCCGCTGCCCACGCCACTGCCGGGGACGGCATCCGGCCAGTCGTCCGGCCCGCTGTCCGGCCCGTTGTCCGTGCCGGGGCAGACGGGCGCCGCCGGGGCCGGGGAGGCGCTGGCCGCGGTGCGTCCGCAGGCCGGATTCCGCGGACTGCGGCTGCCGGAGCTGCGCACCCTGCGCCGGGACGCGCAACGTGACGAGGCGGACCTCAGCTACGTACGCCGGCTGGTGCAGGGCCGGATCGACATCCTGCGGGCGGAGCTCGCCGGCCGTGCGAGCCCGGGGTCACCGGTCGTGGACCGGCTCTCGGAGATCCTCGCCGACACCCCCTCCGCCCACCGCTCCTCGGCCCGGCACGTCACCCTCACCACGCCGCGCAGCGACGAGTACCGGCAGCTGGCCGCGGACACGCTCGCCGAGGTCGAGCTCTCCGACCTCGACGCCCGGACGGACGAGGAACTGCTGACGGCCATGGGGCGGCTGGTGCGCTACGAGCAGCAGGTGTCGCGGCGTCGTCACCGGCTGCAGCGGACCGTCGACGATTGCAGCGCGGAGATCGCCCGCAGGTACCGTGACGGGGAAGCACAAGTAGACGACCTGCTCGCCTGAGGCGATCCTTCCGGGGGCAGGTTCCGCCCGTCCCCGGAAGGCCGACCGCCATGACCTCCATATCCCCCTCCGCGTCCTTGGCGCACCCGGTCCTGGCCGAGGTCGTGCGGTCCGGTTTCACCGAGGGGCACCACCGGGGGTCGCTGGTCGTCCTGGCCGCCGACGGCAGCGTGGAACACGCGCTCGGCGATCCGGTGGCCCCGGTCTTCCCGCGCTCGTCCAACAAGCCGATGCAGGCGGCGGCAATCCTGCGGGCCGGGCTGGACCTCTCGGGGGAGCGGCTGGCCCTGGCCGCCGCGAGCCATTCCGGGGAGGACTTCCACCTCGGCCTCGTCCGCACGATGCTCGCCGAGCACGGACTGGAGCCGGACGACCTGCAGACCCCGCCGGACCTGCCGTTGGACCCGGTGGAGGCGGAGGCGTATCTCGCCGCGGGGCGGGTGCGGGAGCCGCTCACCATGAACTGCTCCGGCAAGCACGCGGCGATGCTCGCCGTCTGCCTGCGCAACGGCTGGGACACGGCCACGTACCTCGACCCGGCGCACCCGTTGCAGCAGCTGGTCGGCCAGGTGGTCGCGGAGGCTGCGGGCGAGCCGGTCGCGGCGGTGGGCACGGACGGCTGCGGGGCGCCGCTGATGGCGATCGGACTGGTGGGCCTGGCCCGGGCGTTCCGTTCGTTCGTGCTGGCGGAGCCGGGCACCGCGGAGCGCCGGGTCGCCGACGCGATGCGCGCGCACCCGGAGTACGTGGCGGGCACGCGCAGGCCGGACACCTGGCTGATGCGGGAGGTGCCGGGCACGCTCTCGAAGATGGGTGCCGAGGCGGTGCAGGCGGTGGCGCTCGCGGACGGCAGGGCGCTGGCCTTCAAGATCGACGACGGCTCGACGCGAGCCCTGGGCCCGGTGCTGGCCCGCTCCCTGGAACTGCTGGGCATCGACGCCCCGGTGGTGTCCCGTATCGGGCGGGCGCCGCTGCTGGGCGGGGCCCGAGAGGTCGGCGAGATCCGCGCGGCGTTCTGAGGACGGGCCGCCGCCGATATCCGCGAGACATTCCGGAGAGGGTCTGCCTAGCGTGGGGCACATGAGTTCTGATCTGCGTCATATCACCGCCTCCGAGTACCCCGAGTGGCTGCGCGCCGTGAGCACCGGGTTCCTGATGCCGTACGAGGCGACGGACGAGGAGATCGCGGTGCGGCTGGCCCATACGGATCTGGACCGCACCCAGGGCGTGTTCGACGCCGGGCGCTGCGTGGCGACCTTCCGTTCCTTCTCCCAGGAACTGACCGTCGTGGGCGGTGCCACGGTACGGGCCGACGCGATCAGCGCGGTCACGGTGACGGCCACACACCGCCGTCGCGGGCTGCTCAGCCGGATGATGGCCGCGGACCTGGCAGCGGCGAAGGAGCGCGGCGACGTGGTCGCCTCGCTGATCGCGGCCGAGTACCCGATCTACGGGCGGTACGGATTCGGTCCGGCGACCTGGACCTCGCAGTGGGAGATCGACGTGCCCCGGGCCGGCCTGGACCCGCGCGGGCGCGTCCCCTCCGAGGAGGACGGGGGCCGGATCGACCTGGTGGGCGGTGCTGAGGTACGGAAGATCGGACCCGAGCTGCACGCGCGCCTGGCGGCCCGGCAGCACGGTGTGGTCAGCCGGGACACCCACTGGTGGGAGCGGCACACCGGCGTCGATGTACCGGCGCACGAGAAGTGGACGGAGCCGTTCTACGCGGTGTACCGCTCGGCGGACGGGCAGGTCGACGGGCTGATGCCCTACCGGATCGACTCGAAGTGGAGCGAGGCGAAGCAGCCGCTGGACAAGGCGACCGTCCAGGGGATGATCGCCCTGACCCCGGCGGCGGAACGCTCGCTGTGGCGGTTCGTCTGCTCGATCGACTGGATCGCCACGGTCCGTAC
Source organism: Streptomyces sp. NPDC058637 (assembly GCF_042717325.1). Lineage (NCBI taxonomy): Bacteria > Bacillati > Actinomycetota > Actinomycetes > Kitasatosporales > Streptomycetaceae > Streptomyces > Streptomyces sp. NPDC058637. The sequence continues at coordinate 66,441 of NZ_JBHXRD010000024.1, forward strand.
GGGACACCGGGCCACCGACGACCTGCTCCCCCTCCTCCTCCCGGACCCCCGTGCCGCGCACATCGTGACGCAGGCGGACTGGCTGTGGCTGCGCGTCCTGGACATCCCCCGGGCCCTGGAGGCCCGCACGTACGGGACCGCCGCGTCCCTGGTGCTGGACGTCCGCGACGGGACGGGCCTGACGGCCGGCCGCTTCCTGCTGGACGCCTCCCCGGACGGTGCCTCCTGCACCCCGACGACGCGGAGCGCCGACCTGGCCCTGGACGTACGGGAGCTGGGATCGCTGTACCTGGGCGACGAGTCGGCGGTACGGCTCGCCGCCCTCGGCTCGGTTGAGGAGCTGCGGACGGGTGCGGCGTCCTCGTCGGACGCCCTGTTCCGGGCCGACCGCCGGGCCTGGTGCCCGGACGTGTTCTGAGCGAGGCCCACCGGCGGATACTCCGGGGGCGGCCCGGCGGGTCCGGGTCGCCCCCGCCGTCACCGCGTCCGGATTCCGAACAGCACTCCCGAGGCCGCCACCGCCACGGTCAGGATGCCCGCGGCCCACGCGAGCGCGATCCACGGTGTGTCGCCCACCGGCTGGTCCAGCAGGAGGCCGCGGAGCGACTCGATGGCCGGGGTGACCGGCTGGTGGTCGGCGAAGCCGTGGAGCCAGCCGGGCATCGAGTCGACCGGGACGAACGCGCTGCTCGGGTAGGGCAGGAAGGACATGAAGAAGGTGAACCCGCCGGCCGCCTCCGGGGTACGGGCGAGGAGGCCGATGGCGGCCGAGATCCAGGACAGGGCCGTGATGTAGGCGAGGAGCACTCCGGTGACGGCGAGCCAGCCGCCCGGGGTGGCGGCGGGGCGGAAGCCGATGAGGAGGGCCACCCCGAAGACCAGGGTGGTGGAGACCAGGTTGCGTACGACGCTCGCCGCGACATGGCCGGCCAGGACCGGCGTGGCGCCGATGTCCAGGGAGCGGAAGCGGTCGATGATGCCGCCCTTCATGTCCTCGCTCACGGCCACCGCCGTGGTGGCCGAGCCGAATCCGGCGCACAGCAGCAGGACGCCCGGGACGACGTACATGACGTAGGAGTCGTAGGCGGGCCCCGTCTCGATCGCGCCGCCGAAGAAGTAGACGAAGATCAGCATCAGCATGACCGGCAGCATCATCGAGGTGATGACGGCGTCGATGTTGCGGCGGCTGATGCGCAGGCTGCGGCCGGTCATGACCGTGGCGTGGGTGAGGAATCCGGGTGCGGTCGTGGCGGTGTCAGACATGGGCGGGTGCCTCCGTGGTGCCCGCGGTCTCCGCGGTGCCCGCGGTCTCCGCGGTGAGGGTCAGGAACACGTCGTCGAGGGTCGCGCTGTGCAGCGAGAAGCGGTCCACGTCGGTGCGGTGCGGGTCGATCTCGTCGAGCAGGGCCCGGACGTGGGCCGCCGTGCCGTCCGTGGGCAGGCCCAGGGTGAGCGACCCGGGGGAGTGGTGGACGGCCCGGGTGGCGAGGCGGAGGTAGGCCTCGTGGGTGGTGAGTACCAGGTCCAGACGGTGGCCGGGGGCGCGGGCCTTCAGTTCCGCCGGGGTGCCCTCGGCGGCGATCCGGCCCTTGTCCAGGACGGCGATGCGGTCGGCCAGCTGGTCGGCCTCCTCCAGGTACTGCGTGGTGAGCAGCACCGTCGCGCCCCGGCCGGCGAGTTCGCGGACCACCTGCCAGAGCTCGCGGCGGCTGCGCGGGTCGAGACCGGTGGTGGGTTCGTCGAGGAAGAAGACACCGGGCTCGGGTGAGCCGACGAGTCCCGCCGCGAGGTCGAGGCGCCGTCGCATCCCTCCGGAGTACGTACGGGCCTGGCGGCGGGCGGCGTCGGTGAGGTCGAAGCGGCCGAGGAGTTCCTCGGCCCGCTCCCGTGCCCGGGCGCGGCTCAGGCCCGTCAGCCGCGCCATCATCCGCAGGTTCTCCTCGCCGGTCAGGGTCTCGTCGACGGCGGCGAACTGGCCGGTCAGGCTGATCGCGCGGCGCACCCGGTGCCGGTCGGTGACGACGTCGTACCCGGCGACGCGCGCCGTGCCGGAGTCGGCCGTGGTGAGGGTGGCGAGGATCCGGACCGTGGTGGTCTTGCCCGCGCCGTTGGGGCCGAGCAGGGCGAAGACGCCCGCGCGGGCCACCTGGAGGTCGATGCCGTCCAGGACGCGGACCCGGGCGGAGGGTTTTCCGTATGACTTGGTGAGGCCGTGTGCCTCGATCATCACGTCGGGCATGAGAGGTTCCCCGTTCTGCGTATGAAATACGCGTTACTGCGTAAGCATTACGCAAACCTAGGATGGTGGTCAAGACGGTCCCTGCGGAAGGCGGCTTCGCGTGACGGAGAAGAACGGCGCGTCGGGCGGTACGGGCCTCCCGGCCAGCATCGAGGCCGCCTGGGGGCTGAGGGACCGCCCGGTCAAGGGTCCGAAGCCGGGGCTGACGCTGGACCGCATCGTCGCCGCGGCCGTGGCGCTGGCCGCGTCCGAGGGACTGTCGGCCGTCTCGATGGGACGGGTCGCCAAGGACCTGGGCGCGTCGACGATGGCGCTCTACCGTTACGTCTCCGCCAAGGAGGAGCTGTACGTCCTGATGCAGGAGGCGGCCATGGGGCAGCCGCACCGGCTGCCCGCGCTGGAGACCGGGGCCGGCTGGCGGGAGGCGATCAGCCAGTGGGCGTGGGCCCAGCGGGAGATGTTCCACCGCCATCTGTGGGCGCTGCGCATCCCGATCTCCGGCCCGCCCGCCAGCCCGAATTCGGTCGCCTGGTGGGAGCAGGGCCTCCAGTCCCTGGAGGGCAGCGGGCTGAGCGAGGGCGACAAGATCTCCGTCATCCTGCTGATCTCGGGCTTCGTGAGGAACGAGGCGCTGCTGATGAGCGACCTGGCCGCCGCCGTGGAGGCGAAGGGCGTCCCGGCCCAGGAGGTCATGGCGCGGTGGGAGCGGACGGTGAGACGGCTCGCCGATCCCGTACGGCATCCGGCGCTGACCAGGCTGCTGGAGACCGAGGTCATGAGCGAGCCGGACGAGGCCGACTACGAGTTCGTGTTCGGCCTCGAACGGATCCTCGACGGGACCGAGGCGCTCATCCGGAAGGGCACCCCGTCATGAGCGGGGCCGGGGCCGGACCCGTGCCGCCCCGGCCCGGACTGCGGGAGCGCAGGAAGCAGCGGACCTCTCAGGCCGTCTCCGACGCCGCGGTCTCGATGTTCCTCCAAAGGGGCTTCGGCAAGGTCTCGGTGGCCGAGGTGGCGGCGGCCGAGATCTCCAAGCCGACGCTGTTCCGGTCCCGGCCGAGGAGGACCTGGTGCCGCACCGGTTCGCCGACCACGAGGAAGAGGCGGCCCGGCTGGTCGCCGGCGGCCGGACGGCACGTCACCGCTGGACGCGCTGCACCGGCACCACCTGGACGGCTGTGGGCGACGGCATATGCCTCACCCTGCCATCGGCTCGGCGTAACCCCAACCGGTTATCCGTACGCCTCGGCCGGGCGTCTCAGCCGGTCGGTCGCCTGCCCGCGTGGGAGGGGGTCACACGGCAGGCGGTGCCGCGTCAAGGTTCCCCTTACCCCGGACGAAGATCTCGGTGCCCGGCTGACGTCCGGAGAACCGGCCCGACGCCGAGACCTCCCGCAGCAGTTGCCGCAGGTCCGCCTCGAAGGCCGCGCGCCGAGGGCCGAACAGGTGCGGGGCAGAGTACGACATCGAGAGCTGCCCGGCGACGACCTCGTCGGCCGTGCGTTCCAACGGCTGTCCGCCGGGGACGACATGGTGCCGTGGGCCGGAGAACCCGGCCCGGGCCAGTACCTCCGCCTCACCACCGGGTGTTCCCTGTGGCAGCACACCCCGGCCGGCCCGTCGGACCGGTCCCAGGTAGCGCTTCACCAGGGTTTCCATGGCCGCATGGGGCACCGCCGGGTACGGCAGGCCGTCGACGGCGGGGTCCTCCGTCTTCACGTCGGCGATGTGCACCAGTGCCCCACCCGGCCGGAGCATCTCCCGGACGGTCGCCGCCACCAGGGCCTGATCCATCCAGTGGAAGGACTGGCCGAAGGTCGCCACGTGGAACGTGCCTAGCCCCGCGGGCAGTTCCTCGGCCCGTGCCCGTACCCACCGCGTCCTCCCGGCCACCGCGCGCTCCGCGGCCTCACGTCCGGCCTCGGCGATCATTCCCTCGTCCGGGTCGACTCCGACGGTCTCGCCGAAGAGGTGCGCCAGGTCCAGGGCCAGGGTGCCGGGTCCGCAGCCCACGTCGATGAGGCGCCCCTGCCCGTCGGGCTCCAGGACCTCGGCGAGCACGTCCACGAGCCCGGGGGCGTAGGGAAGCCTCCCGCGCCGGTAATAGGCCGCCGTACCCGCGAACAACGTGTCGTCCCACTCCCATCCGGCCACCACGCCCGCCACCGCCTTCCCGCGGATCCGTGCCCCTTCGGCACCCGATGGTTCCACGGCTCGGCCGCCGGCCGCCCGGACGCGGCCTGTACCGGTGGAAGCGGGACGACGGGCTGCCTCAGCGGCGTCCCAGCAGCTCGGCGATCCGGATGAACCCGTCGGCGCCGTAACCCTGCCCGACGGCCCGGCGCGCCATGCCCTCCGCCGCACGCATCACGCCCGCGTCGATGCCATGGGCTTCCGAGGTGTGGACGATGTGGGCCATGGACGATGCCGCCGAGGTGAGCGGGTTGCCCTCGCCGGAGAAGGTCCCGCCGTCCATCTCCTCGGCGAACTCCTCGAAGAGCGGCGGGAGGATGGCGCCGATCCCCTTGGCGAACGGTGCCAGCTGCCGCGCGGTGATCCCTTCCGCCCGCGCCACCGCCAGGGCGTGGGCGTAACCGGCCATGGCGGTCCAGAAGATGTCGAGCAGAGCGATGTCGTACGCCGCCGCCCGGCCGAACTCCTCGCCGAGGTGGGTGTGGGTGCCGCCCAGCGCCGCGAGCACGGGCCGGTGCTCGCGGTACAGGTCCTCCGGGCCGCTGTGGATGAACACCGCGGCCGGAGTGCCGATGGTCGTGGTCGGCGTCATGATCGCACCGTCCAGGTAGCGAACTCCGTGCTCGGCCGCCCACGCCGCGGTGTCCCGGGCCCGGTCCGGAGTGTCCGCGGTCAGGTTGACCACCGTGCGTCCCTTGAGCGCGCCGGTGACCTCCTCCCGCCGAAGGATGGCGTCCACCGCGTCGTAGTTCACCACGCAGACCACGGTGAGCGTGCTCGCGGCGACGGCTTCCTCGACCGAAGCGGCGCCGACCGCGCCCCGGGCGACGAGCTCCCGGTCCCGGCCCGGCGTCCGGTTCCAGACCGTGGTACGCAGACCGCCGTCCAGGAACGCCCCCGCCAGGGACCTGCCCATCGGCCCCAGGCCGAGGACGGTCACGGCAGACTGTTCGGTGTGCAGGGACATGGTTGAACTCCTCCGAAATGCAGGCGACATGTGATGAATGGAGTGAAGATGACGCGCGGTCGTGCCCAGGATCCGAATGTCTGCGGGGTCACCGCCGCGATCGCCGTGATCGACGGGAAGTGGAAGACGGCTCTGCTCTGGCTGCTGGAGTCCGGTCCGCAGCGCCCGGGCGAGCTGCGGCGGAGGCTGCCGGGCCTCAGTGAGAAGGTGCTGACTCAGGCGCTCCGCGAGATGGAGGCCGACGGCCTCGTGCACCGGGAGGTGCACGACGTACTTCCGCTGAAGACCACGTACTCCCTGACCCCGTTCGGCCGGGAGCTCTCCGCGTTGCTGGCCCCCCTCTCCGACTGGGGCCACCGGCGTCTGGAGACGCTCACGGATGCCCGGCCGGTCTCCTGACGTATCGCACAGCCCCTCCCCGCTTCCCGCGCCCCGGGGGCCTTCGCCCCTCCACCAGGATCGGTCCGCCACCGGACGCCGCCAAGTACCCACAAAAAAGTGGCTACCGGGGGTGGCCCGACGGCGACGGGTGCGCCTCCTCCCGGCCACACGCGGAGGCAGGGGGCCGCCCGGCACAGCCGCGCACCTGCCCGTCGCCTGCCGCCGTTAGTGTGTCGGTTCTGACGTGCACGGCCGTCAGCGCCTGCGGCGGAGACGGAAGTGGGGGGCGACGTGAGCGACATGTGGACCGGTGGGAAGGTGCGGCTGCGAGGTGTCGAGCCCGAGGACTGGACGGGCTTTCGCGACCTGGCCCGGAACACCTTCGACGCCCGCGACGCCGACATGGTCGAGCCTCCGCGCTCCGCCGAGAGCTTCCGTTCCTGGACCGCCGAGCGGGCCGGGCGGCCGCCGGGAGGGGACGCGTTCCGGCTGGTGATCGAGACGCTGGCCGACCACGCGTTCGCGGGTGCGGTGACCGTCGGGGAGACCGACAGCCGTGCGGGGCGGTTCAGGACCGGTGTCGAGATCACCCGCGAACACCGCCGCCGGGGGTACGCGGCCGAGGCGACCGGGCTCCTCCTCACCTACATGTTCGCCGAGCAGCGCCACAACAAGTGCGAGGTGGAGGTCTACGCCTTCAACGACGCGTCCCTCGCCCTCTACCGAAGGCTGGGCTTCGTCGAGGAAGGGCGGCTCCGCCAGCACGAGTTCTTCGCCGGCGGCTACCACGACGTCGTGCTCCTCGGCATCACCGCCGCCGAGTACTGGGCCACGCACGAGCGCCCGTCGGTGCGGTGATCCCCGGTGGCCGACGGCCAGGGGGACCGGCGACCTGAGATCCGCAATCCGTGACCCGGGATCAAGCGCCCGGTGACCCGCGACTCGCGACCGGCGACGCAGGATCCGCGACCCGTGACGGGTGATCCGAGATCCCGGATCGAACGGTCGGCGGCCGGCGATCGGCGATCGGCGACGCAGGATCCACGAGCCGCGACCGGCGATCCGCGATCCGGGGTCGCCCGCCGGGGCGGCACCGCCACCTCAGCCCTTGACCGCCTCCGCGATCCGCAGGGCGGCCTGCGCGGGCGTGAGGTGGGTGGTGTCGACGACCTCGGCCTCGTCGTGCAGCCAGGTGCGGGCCGCCTCGGCGTAGGGCTCCAGGTTTGCGAGACGGAAGGCGGAGGGGCCGAGATGGGCGTCCCCCTCGATGCGCCCGCGAAGGGTGTCCTGGTCCGCGTGGAGCACGAAGTGCCGTACGGGAATCCCGTGCCGGTCCAGGCCGGTGCTGATCTCGCGCCAGTACTGCTCGACCAGGACCGTCATGGGCATCACCAGGGTGCCGCCGGCGTAGTCGAGTACGTGGCGGGCGGTCTCGACCACGAGCGGCCGCCACGGCGGCCAGTGCTGGAAGTTGCCCGTCCAGGGCAGCCCCGGCGTGATGTCCATGAGCGTCTCGCCGACCTTCTCGGCGTCGAACACCCTTGAGTCCGGAATCAGTTGCTGCACGAGTGCGCTGGTCGTGGTCTTGCCCGCGCCGTGGGTTCCGTTGAGCCATACGATCACGGGAACCAACGCTATCGCTGTGCGGGAAGCAGGAACGGGCACAGCAGAAATTCAAGATCCTCGGCGTCTCCGGAGACCACCCGAGCCCTTCGCTACGATCGGATCGCCATGACTTCCGCCCCGAGTGATCCCATATGGCCCCCGGCCGCGGTGATCCGCGTGCCGGTGCGCGTGATGCGTCCCTCGCCCCTGGCGTTCGCGAAGGCGGTCTGGGGGTTTTCCGGGCGGTGCCACCGAAGCGGCCTTCACCAAGCGCTTGCGCCGCGCCATGCGTGACTCCGCGCCGGATTCGTCGCCGGACGTCGACGCCATGACCTTCGCGCCGCTGGCCCTGCGGGAGACCGGCGCGGCCTACTTCTTCGACCAGGGAGGGCTGCGACTGGAGGGCAGCTCCGAGGTCTCCCTCGCACTGTCCTGGAGTGAGGTGGACCGCGTGGCGCTGCAGGTGCAGCACTCCCGATTCCTCGGCCTGAAGATGTTGCGGTTGCTCGTGTGGCCGGCATACCCGCAGACCTTTCTGGCTGCCCATCCGGGAAGCGCGCCCGCCTGGGACGAGGGACTCGGGGGATGCGCGTTGGCGGTGGTCAAGGCCGTCACCATCCCGCAGGATTCCATCGACCTGACGCTGGCCGGCCTGGCCTTCGCGGGGATGCGGTTCGACGGACGGGTGGAGGAGATCCCGCTCGCCGGGTGAGCAGGGTCGGAACACGTCGAGCGGCCGGAACCCCACCGAGATGCGCGGCCCACGGCAGGCGGTGCTCCCAGGCGCGTTGGCACGAGCCGCGAGGCGGCCGGGCGCCGCGTATTCCGCCGCCGGACCCGGTAGCCCCACTCCACCGCCTCACAGGCCGCCCGCACCACCACGAACTCGGCCCCCCGACCGTTGGGGCCGATCCGCTCCGGCGGCCGGCGGTCCACCATCAGCCCCCCGAACATCGCCTCCCGCATGACACGGAACACTTTTGCAAGCAGGCGCTTGCAATAGTTAGCAAGGGTGGTGCAGTATCGAGGCATGGCATCACTCAACGTCGGCAATCTCGGTGAGTACCTGCGAGAGCAGCGGCGTACCGCGCAGCTCTCCCTGCGGCAGCTCGCCGACGCCGCCGGAGTGTCCAACCCGTATCTGAGCCAGATCGAACGCGGTCTGCGCAAGCCGAGCGCCGAGGTGTTGCAGCAGGTCGCCAAGGCCCTGCGGATCTCGGCCGAGACGCTGTACGTGCGCGCCGGGATCCTCGACGAGCGGGAGCGGGAGGAGCTGGAGACGCGGGCGGTCATATTGGCCGATCCGTCGATCAACGAGCGGCAGAAGAACGTACTGCTGCAGATCTACGACTCCTTCCGCAAGGAGAACGGTTTCGACGTCGTGCCCGACACCGGCGCCGAGGTCCCCGGTGTGCCGGACGCGGAGAGCACAATCGATGCCGACGCGGAAAGCGGTGCCGGTGACGAGAACGGTGCCGGTACGGATGCCCGCGGCCCCCGCACGGCCGGCGGCAGTGATGCAGACACACCCCTGAACTGACTTCTGATGATCCGGGAGGACCACAGTCATGGCCATCACCGATGACCTGCGCAAGACCCTCACCGACCCGACCCCCCTCTACTTCGCCGCCGGCACGGCCGATCTCGCCGTGGAGCAGGCGCGCAAGGTCCCGGCGCTGATCGACCAGCTGCGGGCCGAGGCGCCCGAGCGGATCGAAGCCGTGCGCAACACCGACCCCAAGGCCGTGCAGGAGCGGGTGACCACGCAGGCCAAGGAGGCCCAGGCCACCGTGCAGGCGAAGGTGAGCGAGGTCTTCGGGTCGCTGGACACCGACCTGAAGAAGTGGGGCGAGACCGCCCAGGACCTGGCGCTGCGGAGCGTCGGTGTGGCCGCCGAGTACGCGGTCCGTGCCCGGGAGACGTACGAGAAGGTCGCCGAGCGCGGCGAGCAGAGCGTACGGACGTGGCGCGGCGAGACGGCCGAGGAGATCGTCGAGATCGCCGCCGTCGTCGAGGCGGAGCCGAAGTCCGTGCCGAAGCAGAAGTCCGACGCGGCTGTTACCCCGGCGAAGCCCGCGCCGGCCGTGAAGCCCGCCCCGGCCGCGACGGCGAAGAAGCCCACGCCCGCCGCGCCCGCCAAGAAGCCCACACCGGTCCGCAAGCCCGCGGCGAAGAAGACGACCCCGCCGTCCGCGAAGTAACGGGACGGGCGGGAACGCGAGCAATGGTCCGGGCACCTTGGGGGTGGCCGGGTCGTTGTCCCGGTACCTTGGCCGCGAGGCGCTCATCCACTGACTAGGCGGTGCTCACCATGTTGCTCGCAGCATTCGGCTCGTTCCTCCAGCTGCTGTTCCTGGCCATGCTCGTCCTGGCCGTGGTCGCGCTGGTCTTCGCGGCGACGGCGCGCGAGGACGCCTACCGGGCCGCGGACAAGCAGAAGAAGTCGTTCTGGCTGATCATCCTCGGCGTGACCGTCGTGGTGAACCTCGTCATTCCGATCCTGTTCCTGCAGATCGCGGGCGTCATCGCGTCCATCGTCTTCATGGTGGACGTCCGGCCGGCGCTCAAGGCGGTATCGGGCGGTGGCGGCGGTGGCAGCCGGGGCGGTTCCAGCAGTGACGGACCCTACGGTCCCTACAACGGCGGGCGCTGAGCGCCTGCCCGCGGGGCCGAGCCGGGACGGGAGCGCGATGCGCTCCCGTCCCGTCGTCGTATCCGGGCCTCGTCGCGTTCCAGCAGCAGGACCGCCACGTCGTCGGTCAGCTCGCCGCCGTTCAGCTCCCGCGCCTGGGCGACCGCGGCCTCCAGCAGCGCCTCGCCGCCGAGCCCCCGGTCCAGCTGGCCGTTGACCATCGCGACCATGCCGTCCTGACCGAGCCGCTGCGTCCCGACCGGCCCGACACGCCCCTCGATGAGCCCGTCGGTGTACATCATCAGGCTCCAGGAGCCGCCCAGCTGGACCTGCCTGCGCGGCCAGCGGGCGTGCGGGAGCAGACCGAGCGCCGGGCCGCCGTCCTCGTACGGGAGCAGCTGCGCCGCCCCGCCCCGGCGGGCGATCAGCGGTGCGGGGTGGCCCGCGATGCAGAGTCCGGCGCGGCGGCCGTCGGGGGCGATGTCGACGGTGCAGACCGTCGCGAAGATCTCCTCGCTCTGCCGTTCGTGCTCCAGGACCTGCTGCAGCGTCGAGAGCAGGGCGTCGCCGCAGAGCCCGGCCAGGGTCAGTGCCCGCCAGGCGATGCGCAGTTCGACGCCGAGCGCCGCCTCGTCCGGGCCGTGCCCGCAGACGTCGCCGATCATCGCATGGACCGTGCCGTCGGGTGTGCGGACCGTGTCGTAGAAGTCCCCGCCGAGCAGGGCACGGCTGCGGCCCGGCCGGTAACGGGCGGCGAAGGCGAGGTCGGAGCCGTCGAGGAGCGGTGTGGGCAGCAGTCCGCGTTCCAGCCGGGCGTTCTCCTGGGCGCGAAGCCGGGACTCGGTCAGCTGGTGCTGGGCGATGTCCGCGCGCTTGCGCTCCACCGCGTACCGGATGGCGCGGCTGAGGAGGCGCCCGTCGAGTTCCCCGCGGAAGAGGTAGTCCTGTGCGCCGACCCGTACCGCTTCGGCGGCCCGCTCGGCGTCGTCCTCGGCCGTGAGGGCGAGGACGGCGTGGCGGGGCGCGATGCGCAGGACGTGTTCGAGGGTGGCGAGCTCGTCGTGGGCGGGGGCGTCCGTCGTCCCGTCGGCGCGGGCGCCGGTGGGCAGGGCCAGGTCGAGGTCGAGCAGGATGCAGTCGACGTCGTCGGTGAGCAGCCGGCCGGCCTCGGTGAGATTGCGCGCGGTACGGACACGGATCCGGGTCCCGGCGGCGGACGGCAGCTCGGGGACGGTGAAGGTGCCCGCAGGGTCGTCCTCGATCACCAGGAGGGTGAGTTCGGCGCCATGAGTGGTCTCCGCGACGGGAACAGCGCGTTGCCGCGGTACGGGTACGGGCATCGGTTCGGGTTCCTTCCCTCCCCCGAGGGCGCGGCGGGGCGACGATCGACGACCTGCCAGACGGGGACGATAGCGGTCCGGAGCGGAGGAGCGGAATGGTGTTCGAAGATCGGCACGTGGCATATGCGCGGCCATAAGCCGCTTCCTGTCACGGATCCGGACCGATGTGCGTGGACGAAGCGGACACGGGAGCCATGACAAACATCACCCGCCCCGGGGGCGGGTGAGGGGGAGCGGTGCGCGTGCCGCGGCGAGTTCCTATCCTGGCCCGATGGCGACACCAGATTTCATCCTCGCGCTGCGAGAGAAGATCGGGAACGACCCGCTGTGGCTGTCGGGGGTGACGGCGGTCGTCCTCAGGGAGGGGCGCGTCCTCCTGGTGAAGCGCGCGGACAACGGCGCGTGGACGTCAGTGACCGGGATCATCGACCCCGGGGAGCAGCCGGCGGACGCCGCGGCCCGGGAGGTCCTGGAGGAGACGGGTGTCGAGGCGGTTCCCGAGCGCCTGGTCCTGGTGCACGTCACGGGGCCGGTCGTCTACGGGAACGGGGACCAGGCGCAGTACCTCGACCTCGTCTTCCGGTTCCGCTGGCAGTCCGGTGACCCGTATCCGGCCGACGGCGAGAACACGGACACCCGCTGGTTCCCCCTGCACGAACTGCCTCCCATGTCCGACGACATGCGCGCCCGGATCGCCGCCGCCGTGGCCGACGAGCCCGCCGCCCGGTACGTCGTCTCCCCGCAGCCCGCTCCGCACGTGTAGGCGTGCCCCGGACGGCCCGCCGCACCCCTCCGCCACCGGGGCGGGGCGACCGGATTGCGGGCCGCTCGTGGGCGGCAGTCCGCGGGGGCTGCTTGTCCGGGCGGGCCGGGTGGTCCGGGGAACTACTTGTCCGGGCGGGCCGGGTGGTCCGGGGAACTACTTGTCCGGGCGGACGACTCCGAGGATCTCCATCGAGCCCGCGCCCGCCAGCGTGACGTCCCGGCCGGGCCGGGGTGCGTGCACGATCATGCCGTCGCCGACGTACATCCCGACGTGGCTGGCGTCGTCGTGGTAGATGATCAGGTCGCCGGGGCGCATGTCCTGGATCTGGATGCGTGACAGCTGCCGCCACTGCTCCTGGGACGTCCGGGGGATCGGCCGCATCGCCGCGGCCCAGGCCTGCGACGTCAGCCCCGAGCAGTCGTACGAGCCGGGGCCTTCGGCGCCCCAGACGTACGGCTTGCCGATCTGGGCGGTCGCGAAGGCCACCGCCTGCTTGCCGCTCGCGCTCGCCTCGCGGTTGATGTCCTGGAGCGCCCCGGAGGAGAGCCAGGCGCTCTGCGCGGTGGACGCCTCGTCCTTCTCCATCTGCAGGAGCCGGGCCAGCTCCGTCTTCTCCAGCTGCGATTCGAGCTTCTTCGCCGTCGCGATCTGCGCGTTGATGCTCTTCCTGGCCTTGGCCTGCTTGACGCGATTGGCTTCGAGCTTCGCCCAGTTGAGGCTGGCGTCCTTGGTGTACGTCTCCAAGTCCTCCTGGCCCTGTTCGAGTTCGGTGAGCATCCCCCTGGACGCCTGCTGGCCCTGTCTGAACTGGTTCACGCCGTCCAGGAAGAGGTCCGGGTCGCCGCTGAGCACCAGCTGCGCCCCCGGCGGGAGCCCGCCGTTGCGGTACTGCTCACGGGCCTCGGCGCCCGCCCTGCTCTTCAGCTCGGCGATCCGTGCCTGTCCCTCGGCGATCGACTCGGCCAGCCGGACGATCTCGCCGGACTGCTTCTTCGTCTGCTCCTCGGCGAGGTTGTACGCGTCCGTGGCCGCCCCGGCCTTGCGGTAGAGCAGGTCGATCTCCTCGCGCACCTCGGCGAGGCTCTTCTTCGCGGGAGCGGAAGGAGCGGAAGGAGCGGAGGGCGCGGCGGAAGTGGTGGGGGAGGGCTCGGGAATCGGAGCGGCCATGGCCTGGACCGGCGCGGTCAGCAGGGCCAGTGCGCAGACCAGAGTGATCGCGGCACTGGCACAGTGGCGTCGGTTCACAAGCTCCCCCTCCGGGCGAAAGGCAATGAAAGCCGTATCGCGCACATGTGACTTACCGTCAGTAACTTGCAGGTGATGACGCGATCGTGCCATGTCGCCCCGTAAAGCAACAGAGGCACGCGGCACCTGACGCGTCACAGAGGGGGACGAACGGTGATCCGTCGGTGTTCCCGCTCCGGGTCCCGAAGTTCGGTCGACGTCCGGCGTTCAGCCGGCGTTCGAAGCGCCTACGCCCGGAGTGGGTGAAGGGCACCCGAAGTGGGCGGAGGACGGCCGAAGGACATGGCGGACAGTCGAAGCGCGTCGAAGGGCGCCCGTCCGGTCCGCTCAGTGCGCGCCCGGGCGCAGCGCGGACCACCGCACCGTGATCTCGCCCTGCCGCCACCGCCGTACGTCGTCCGTCAGCGGCCAGTCGGTGGACACCGCCCGCACCGTCGTGATCCAGCGCTGCCGCGCCCCCAGTGACGCGTACGGGGAGGCCGCGGCCCACGCCCGGTCGAGGTCGCGCAGGAAGGCATGGACGGGCTCGCCCGGCACATTGCGGTGGATCAGGGCCTTGGGGAGGCGTTCGGCGAGGTCCGACGGACGTTCCAGCGAGCCGAGCCGGGTGGCGAAGGTGACCGTGCGCGGGCCCTCGGGACCGAGCGCCACCCAGACGTGCCGGCGCCCGATCTCGTCGCAGGTGCCCTCCACCAGAAGGCCGTCGGGGGCCAGCCGCGCGCACAGCCGCTGCCAGACCGCGGCGACCTCGGTCTCGTCGTACTGGCGCAGGACGTTCGCCGCCCGGACCAGGGAGGGGCGGCCGGCGAGCGGGATCTCGAAGCCGCCATGGACGAAGGTGAGGCCCGCGCGCTCGTACGGCTTCGCCGCGGCGACCCGCGCCGGATCGATCTCGATGCCGACGACCCGCGTGCGCGGTTCGGCGGCCCGCAGCCGTTCCAGCAGCTCGACGGCGGTCCAGGGGGCCGCGCCGTACCCGAGGTCGACGGCGACGGGAGAGTCCGCACGCCGCAGGGCGGGGCCGTGGGTGGCGGCGATCCAGCGGTCCATGCGGCGCAGCCGGTTGGGGTTGGTGGTCCCGCGGGTCGCGGTGCCGATGGGGCGCTGGTGCATGACAGCGAGCGTATGCGAAGCGCCGGAGGGACGATGCGGAGCGGGCTGGGGCCGCCGGGGCGTCCGGCACGCCGAGGTGAACGCAATGATTTGGCAAAGTGGAAATGAAAGGCTGGGTTCCACTGTTTTTGCTCTTGCAAGGGGCCGTGTGCCCCTGACGCGTCGTGCCCGAGCGGAGGAGGAGCGGACCACGTGAGCCAGTACGTCTCTCGGCTCGGAAGCGGTCGTGTGACACCCCGCATCCGCTTCCCGGGTGGTTTCGCGGGCGGCCACCGCAAGCCGCGCCGTATCGCGATGCTCTCCGTGCACACCTCCCCCCTGCACCAGCCGGGCACCGGCGACGCGGGCGGTATGAACGTCTACATCGTGGAGCTGGCCAGGCGCCTCGCCGCGATCAACGTCGAGGTCGAGATCTTCACCCGGGCCACCACCGGCGCACTGCCCCCCTCGGTCGAACTGGCGCCCGGTGTGCTGGTGCGCCACGTCGACGCGGGCCCGTACGAGGGCCTGGCCAAGGAGGAGCTGCCCGCCCAGCTCTGCGCCTTCACGCACGGCGTGATGCAGGCGTGGGCCGGCCAGCGCCCCGGCTACTACGACCTCGTCCACTCCCACTACTGGCTGTCCGGCCAGGTCGGCTGGCTGGCCGCCCAGCGGTGGGGCGTCCCCCTCGTCCACGCCATGCACACCATGGCGAAGGTCAAGAACGCCGCGCTCGCCGAGGGCGACACCCCCGAGCCCGCCGCCCGTGTCATCGGCGAGACACAGATCGTGAACGCCTCCGACCGGCTCATCGCGAACACCGCGGAGGAGGCGGACGAGCTCGTCCGCTTCTACGAGGCCGACCCGGCCGCGGTGGCCGTCGTCCACCCCGGCGTCAACCTGGAACGCTTCCGTCCCGCCGACGGCCGGGCCGCAGCCCGGGCCCGCCTCGGACTGCCGCAGGACGCGCTGATCCCCCTCTTCGCCGGCCGCATCCAGCCGCTGAAGGCCCCCGACGTGCTGCTGCGTGCCGTCGCCGTCCTACTCGACCGCGACCCCTCGCTGCGCTCCCGCATCGTCGTACCGGTCGTCGGCGGCCCCAGCGGCAGCGGCCTCGCCAAGCCGGAGGGCCTGCAGAAGCTGGCCGCGCGGCTGGGCATCGCCGACGTCGTACGGTTCCACCCGCCGGTCGGGCAGGACCAGCTGGCCGACTGGTTCCGCGCCGCGTCCGTGCTGGTCATGCCGTCGTACAGCGAGTCCTTCGGGCTGGTCGCCATAGAGGCCCAGGCGTCCGGCACCCCGGTGGTCGCGGCGGCGGTGGGCGGCCTTCCCGTCGCGGTGCGCGACGGGGTCAGCGGCTTCCTGATCCCGGGGCACGACCCCGAGGCGTACGCGCAGGCACTGGGCCGGTTCGCGGACAGCCCACAGCTGGCCGACCGGATGGGCGCGGCGGCAGCCGCGCACGCCCAGTCGTTCGGCTGGGACACGGCTGCCTCGGCCACCGCCGATGTGTACACGGCGGCGATGCACGACCACCGCCGCCGCGCCCGCTCACACCACGGCTGAGGCCTTCACGCCGCCGCGCCCGCCCGCGTCGGGCCGGGACCCGGCGCCGTCGCGCCCGCCCGTCCCGGGCTGAGGCTCTCGCGCCGCTGTCGTACGCTCGCACCATGGCTGACGTATCCGAGGAAGCAGCAGCGGCGCAGGTCATCGAGGCGACGCTGAACGACGCGGAGCTCGCATGGGAGAGCCCCGGCCCCGGCAGTTACGTCGTGACGCTGCCCGGCACCCGGAAGCTGTCCACGACCTGTTCCCTGCGCGTCGGCAGGCACTCCCTCTCCCTCAACGCCTTCGTCATCCGTCACCCGGACGAGAACGACGCGGCCGTGCACCGCTGGCTGCTGGAGCACAACCTGCGCCTCTTCGGGGTCAGTTACGCGATCGACCCGCTCGGCGACATCTACCTCGTCGCCCGGCTGCCGCTCTCCGTGGTCACCCCCGAGGAGCTCGACCGGCTGCTGGGCGTGGTCCTCGAAACGGCGGACGGCGCCTTCAACCCCCTGCTCGAACTGGGCTTCGCGAGCGCGATCCGCAAGGAGTACGCCTGGCGGGTCGAGCGCGGCGAGTCCACCCGGAATCTGGACGCCTTCAGTCACCTGACGCGGCGCCCGTCCGACTGATCGCCACCACGCCGTCCGGAGCCACCACCGCCGTCCGGAGCCACCACGCTCTCGAGAGCCACCGCGTCCTCCAGAGCCGCCAGGAGCCGCGGCGCCACCCGCGTACGCGTCCACTCCAGCGCGTCCGCCGGCACGCCCCGGGGGACCGTCCCAATGAGCATGATCAGGTACAGGTAGCTGCGGTAGAGGGCGAGCCGGAGCCGTACGGACGGGGTGAAGACGACGGGGCCGCCCGCCGGACGCGTAACCGGCCAGGAAGTCCCGGTCCTCCTCCACGTCCCCGAACAGTGCCGCCGAGACGAAGTCGGCGACCGGATCGCCCCAGAACATCCGCTCACCGTCGACGATCCCGCCGATGGACCGGGCGCCGGGCTCCCCGGCCACCAGCAGATTGCCCTGCCACAGATCGAAGTGGACCAGGGCGGGCCGGGTCACGTCGTCCAGTACGTACGCCGCGCAGCCGAGCAACGCGCGGATCTCCCCGGCCGGACGCGGCAGTTCCGCGCCGTACACCTCCGCGTCCGCGAGCACCGCACCGGTCATCGCGGTGAACGCCTCCCCCGCCAGGTCGGTGCCGGCGGGCCGAAGGGCTCGGCGGGATATCCGAACCCGGCCGGGCCCGTCACGGTGTGGAGGCGCCCGACGAGTTCCCCGAGCTCCGTACGCAGCCGCCGTCGCTCACCGTCCGTCAGCTCCTCCGCGAGGTCGCTCCAAGGCCGTCCCGGACACGCGGTCATGACGACGTACGCCCCGGTCGGCGCCCCGGCGTCGATGGCGCTGTGTACGACCCGTGGGATCGTGCCGCCGCCCACGGCCGCCGCGGCCCTGTAGAAGGTGACCTCGTTGACGCTCAAACGCTGTTCGTAGCTCATCCCGGCACCGTGGAGGGGCGGGCTCTTCACCACCCAGTCGCGGCCGTCCTGGAAGGTCACCCGGGCGACGGTGTTGTACGTGCCGCCGGTGAGCGGCTCGCAGGAGACGACCGTGCTTCCCGGGCCCGCGACGGCCTCGACCGCGCGGCGTACGGCAGTTGTCGCGTCGACGGGCACGGGCGGGTCTCCTGGGATTCGGCCGCGGCGGCCCCACAGGGGCTCCACAGAGTGATCACATCAGGGTCACGATCACACCCGTGACCGCGTGGAGTGATCATCGGACAAATGTCCGATCGTAGAGTGTGACGCACCACAACCGCCCTCCCGTGGCCGCCGAAGTTCCGCACCGGAGACAGGCTGTTGACCCGTCGGTCGCGAACCTTCCGGCCGCGAACCCCAGACGTGACTTCCCACGCTCGACCTTTCGGACATGATTTTGCAGACGGAGAGACGAACCATGCGCGCCACCGCCGTACGCCGTACCGCCCTTGCCGCTTCCGCAGCGGCCCTGGCCCTGCTGGCCGCCGCCTGCGGCGGCTCGGAATCCACGGACACGGATGACGCCGCGAAGCCGGGTGCGAAGGACGACGCGAAGACCGCGGTCAAGGCGCTGACGTCGGCCGAGCTGGAGAAGGTGTCGCTGGAGCAGGGTGACGTCGCCGCCCACAAGATCACGAAGACCGGCCCGGAGGACATCGCCGAGGCCGGCGACGTCGTCGTCGACAAGAAGGAGTGCGAGCCCATCGGCCACGCCTTCTACGGGGTGAAGCGCGGCACGCCGGTCGGGAACGCGGGGCGCAAGGCCGTCAGCGAACCCAAGAAGCCCACCTCCGCCTCGAAGGACGCGCTCGCCGGCGCACTCGACGCGACGTCCTCACTGGTCACGCTCGCCTCCTACGAGGGCGACGGCGCCGCGAAGAGCATCGCCGAGCTCCGGGAGTCCGCGGCCAAGTGCGCCACCGGCGGCTTCACCCTGACCATGAAGGACTCGAAGCAGAAGGTCGTCAAGCTGACCGAGGAGAAGGTCACCGGCGGCGAGGAGGCCGTCGCGTGGACGGTGCTGATGGGTGAGGCGGACTCGCTCGTCCCGTTCAAGCTCGTGACGCTGCGCCAGGGCGGCACGGTCGCCACCGTCTTCGCCTTCAACCTCAGCGCCTTCGGCGGGGAGGCCCCGGACTTCGACATGCCGACCGAGGTCGTCGACGCGCAGGTCAAGAAGCTCGGCTGAGGCCGGACCCCGCCCTCCGGGTCACGGCAGCGGTACGAGCCTGACCACGGTGACCGTCAGCACGGACCCGGAGACGTAGTAGAGGACGATGGCCCCGGACACGGTCGCCTCACGCCGGTCACGTTCACGCTTGACGGCGGTCGAGGCGTGCCCGTACGGATCCCGGCCCAGGGTGCGCGCCATCTCGTCCCGGAAGGCGTAGCCGTCCCGCATCTTGGCCAGGGTGTCGTCGGCGGGCGGCGCGTAGGAGATACGGAAGCTCAAGCGACGTTCCGCCTCTCCGCCTCGTCCTGCGCCAGCCGGTCCAGGATCTGCTCCGCCTCGGGATCGGGGACGGATTCGAGCATCCAGTGCCGCATCACGGCCTGGATCTCGTGCACACCCGCCTCGTTGATCGCGTGGTCGAACTCCTCGCGTCTCCCCTCGGGCAGCGCGGCACGGATCGCCGGGATGCTGTTGGGCACCTCGACCTCGGTACCGCCGACGAAGGTCTTCAGAGACTCGCCCATGATCGCTCTCCCCGATCTCCTTGCTCTCCGCGCTCGGCCTGTCCGTCCCACGCCCCGCGCGTGGTGAACGGGCGGGTACGGGGGCCACGTTAGCGGCTGCCGCTCGAACCCGGACCGCGCCTACGGACAGCACGCACGACGCGTCGCCCGGCCGGAAGCGCTCGGAAGTGGCCGGAAATGTCCGGTCCCGGGCGCATGCGGGCGACGCTCGGGGCGCACGGATGGTCCGAGCTGTACCGACCGACGTGAACGCCCTCCACCCCACCTCGTACGCTGCCGCCCATGACGCCACCCGAACCGGACACCGAGGCACGACCGGAACGCCCGACTCTGCTGTGGGGTGTCTCCCTCGCCTCGGCGGGCGTCCTCCTGATCACGTGGGCCCTGCTCTGGCTGAACGCGTACGCGATCAACGACGACCTGCCCAACACCTGTCAGAACGTGCGGAGGCAGAGCTTCCCGCCGGAGGTGACGTGCGCCTCCACGGCCGGCGGCTCGGTCACAGGCGGGAGCGCCGGGTGGCTGGAGGCGCTG
This sequence comes from Streptomyces sp. NPDC058637, assembly GCF_042717325.1. Taxonomy (NCBI): domain Bacteria; kingdom Bacillati; phylum Actinomycetota; class Actinomycetes; order Kitasatosporales; family Streptomycetaceae; genus Streptomyces; species Streptomyces sp. NPDC058637. The sequence goes on from NZ_JBHXRD010000024.1 coordinate 86,224, forward strand.
TTCTTCGCCTCGCTCGTGGTGACGGTGCTGACGACGACCATGGCGGTCGCGATAGCCCTGGCCACCCGCAAGAGGTGACCGGGCCCGCTATGCGCTGCGAGCTTCCACCAGGGAGGCGAAGAGATGCAGCCCGAAGGCGGCCGCGGCCACCAGGACGACGACCCCGATCACGCAGACCGGCGCGACGGCGGTCATGACCCAGGCACACCCCTGGGCCGGGTCGCTGCCGGCCTCGTCGTCCCACCTCTGATCAAGCATCACGCTCCCATGAGCAGGGCCATTTTACCGAGCGGCTGGGGGATTTTGGGCCTCACCCTGACCTTGCGGTGGCCTTGCGCTTATAGCGAGCCCGCAGGCCACGGGAGGCTCGCAGGACGGCTCGCAGGACGGGTGGGACGACCTCGGGAACAATCAGCGGTTCGGAACCTCTTTGTCCCTCTCAGCGCAGTTGCTCGGCCAGCCCGACGATGATGCCCTCGGGACCGCGGACGTAACAGAGCAGATAACTGTCCTCGAACCGGGCGACCTCGCCCACGAGTTCGGCTCCGTGGGGGCGCAGCCGGGCCACGGTGTCCTGGATGTCGTCGACGGCGAACATGACGCGGTGCGTACCCAGAATGTTGTGCGGCCGGTTGCGCGGACCGACGCTGATCGCGGCGGGGCTGCGGTACCTCGCCAGTTCGAGCCGACTGTGACCGTCCGGGGTCCTGACCATCGCGATGTCACAGTGGACACCGTCGAGTCCGGTGCACTGATCGGCGACGAGGCCCTCGACCTCCGCCCTGCCCTCCAACTCCATACCGAGCTCCACGAAGAACGCGATGGCGGCATCAAGGTCCTCGACGACGATGCCGACGTTGTCCATCCGCTGAATGGCCATGCTGTGACTCTCCTTCTGCCTGGTGCGGCCGGTGACGGCTGCTATGCCCTTGGAACGGAGCCGCTGACACGTTCTCGCCATCCTCAGACCTCTGAACCTGGCCACCGGGCGACCACCCGTGCTGAACGCGCAAGACCACAGGCCTGGCGGCAGCCACCGTACCGATGGCAACCGCATCGCCGCGCTGAGGGCCCACAGCGGGCCCAGGCCGTGAAAATGCCCCCGCACCGCACCGTAAGTGCAGTCGGGGGCATGATCACGAAGGCTACTTCTTCTTGCCCTGGGTCTTTCGGTAGATCGCGGCGACCAGGGTTTTCGCAGGTGGAGACGCTGATCGGCTGCGGGTGAGTAGTCGTCATTGGTCGTCATCGGGTGCCGTTGAGCAACCTCGGACGGCCCAGAGACGGCCCAGGAACGGCCCTCTCACCGATCGCCGCGCGGGTCAATGCCGACCGATGGGGACTTCGTAAACGATCTCGCACAGCGCTGCGGGAAGGACGATGTCCGCCGTCTCTACAGGGCGCCCCTGATCGCTGTAGTAGGTCCGCTTGATGTGCGTCACGAGAGCGGATTTCTGGATCCCCAGGAGCGAAGCTTCCTCGGCGGTCGCCAACCGCGGCTCCGGCTGCTCGACGGCGTGGCTGACCGTGACGCCGATTTCCGCCATGCGGTTGACCACTCCTTGCCCGGCATGCGGCCCGCCCTCCGGGAGGACGACAAGAGTTCCGGCGGTGAGGTCGTACGGCTCCCAGCTCGTCGACAACTGCACGGGCCTGCCGTCAGCGAGGAACTCGTACACGGTGCGGACGCAGAGATCACCTTCGGCGACACCAAGACGCGACGCGATGTCTGCGGGGGCCGACACCTTGGCATCCGTCCGACTTTCCCAGTCGCTTTGCCTGCCCACGGCCTTCATGTCGGCCCGGAAGGGTGACCCGGTCGGCTGCTCGCGTGCCGACGATCGCACCACCCGCACGCGCGGTCGGGGCTCGGCGACGTAGGTGCCCGACCCGGCGCGGCCCTCCAGCACGCCTTGGGAAATCAGCAACTCCTGCGCCCGGCGAACGACGTTCTCGCCTACGCCGCACTCCGCGCCGATCTGGGCGCGGGAGGGCAGACGGTCTCCCGGCTCCCACACGTGCTCCACGATCCGCTGCCGGAGTTCATCGGCGACGCGGAGATAAGGCGGCTGCTCAGGCATATGGAAAATCTAGTCCACTAGCTCTAATCTAGTTAACTAGCTTCACTGAAAGTGATCGCTGGTGACGGAGGCTGCCCTGTGCCCGCTTCGGGAGTTAGTGCGGCGGCCATCGCCGCCCGACTGTCGGCCCTCGGGCTGCCTACGCGAACGGAGGAACACCCTCGGCACACGTCGGTGGAAACGGAGGTGCCCGACGGGCTCTCCGCCGAGTCATGGCGGGAGGTCCTGGACGTGGTGGCTGAGGCAGATCGATTCGGGCTCCTCGCCACCAGTTTGAACGGCCGCACCTTATGGGCGGTCGTACATAAAGCGGTCCCCGCGACGGGCGATGTCGGGGGACCGAGCTATCAGCGATAGGAGCTGAACAGCGTGCTCAACCGTATCCGCCGCGCCTTCACCCTCACCAGGGCGCGGAACCCCTCAAGTGGCAGACACCGGCGTGTGTTAACGCCTTGCTGCCCTCCGGCGTCTCCTCCCGCCTCCTATGAACCCGTTGGCGGGCCGACTCTTTTCCTGGGCCGGGCAGTCTCCGGTGCGGCAACCCACCGAAACCGGCTCCCGGGGGAGGATGTTGCACTCGTCCGCCCGTACGTGCTGGCGTCAGAAAGACGTATTCGCGCACGCTCGACGGTCATCGCTCCTCACCTGCCGTCGGGTGCTTGGCCGTTCCTGGCTGGGGGCCACTGATGCCGCCTCGTCGACAACTGCACATCTCGAATACCTCAGCCGTCCCCTACCGCTCGACCGCTTGCAGGATCGGCACACACTCCTCCTGCACGGAATCCTCCCCGGTCCCGATACCAGCTGACCTTCCGGTGATCCGCGAAGCGTGTGACTGCCCGTGCCACTCGTCCGCCGGCCCGTCTCTGCGCACGGAGGTAACGCAGTGAGCGCCTGGACCCCCGGCGGTGCGCTGGCTTCCAGCGTCGAGATCACCGCGGCCACCGTCCAACGCGGGGACGTCATCCAACTCGGGGGCTGTGCATGCCGGGTGGGAGATCTCTTCCAGCTTCCTCAGGGAGCGAAGCAATTGGTCTTCGAGTCGGGCGAGCTGCTGACGATGCACGCGCGTACCCGGTTCGTCGCCGTGCGCGTGCTGAGAAGGCGGTGACTGACTCGATGCGCTCACGTCACCACGACATCGCCGACGATCTCCGGCAGCAGATCACCGCGGGCAGTATGCAACCCGGCGAACGCCTTCTGTCCGAAGCTGGCCTTGCCGACCGATACAAGGTCAGCACGGTGACTCTGCGGAGAGCGCTCGCCGTGCTCCAAGGCGAAGGCCTCGTGGAGAAGATCCACGGCAAGGGCAACTTCGTCCGCCGACCTCACCGCAGGATGTTGTACGTCGGTGGCTGGGGCACCCTGGACCCGTGGACCGCCGCCGAGCCGGCATTGCGCGTAACCGTCCGCACCACCACCGTTCAGGCCCAAGCGAACCTCACAGCCCTGCTGAAGGTGCCCGCAGGAAGCCCCATCGTGGAGACCACCTGCCTCAGCTACGGGGGTGAGTCGCCGCACGGCCTGGCTCGCATTTACGTGCCGCGGGACCTGGCCCCGGCCGGAGTGCTCGATGACGACTCCACGTGCCGAAATGCCGTTACGAGATTCGCAGTCCTCGGCTCGCCGCCGGCCGCTCTGCGAGAGACGGTGTGCGCTCGACCTCCGACGCCGGACGAAGCATCGGCCCTCCGGATCGGCTACGCGTCGGTCGTTCTCTCCGTCACTCGCATTGCCACCGACTCCATCGGCCGAGTCGTCGAAGCCGCGCTCCTGGCGTTTCCCGGAGATCGTGTAGACGCCGTCTTCACCACCCACCACGTGCTCGACGAGAGGCAGACCCAAGGATGACAGCGCCAAACGAAGTGCGGCTTCTCCCGTGGTCGGGCCTGGACGGCAAGTCCTGCTACCTGAGTACCGATGACGGGGGTGGCTACGTGTCCCGCCTGGCGAACAACATCGAAGCGGTCCAACTCAGCTCGGCGACCGAGCTGCTGAAGCAGGTTCCCGAAACCCTCGGCGACCAGGACGCGACCCTTGACGAGATGCGGCACTTGGTCAAGCATTTGACCGGGGCTCTTCGGGATGTTCTCCGTGTTGCGACCAGCCGCGGCCACCTTATGGCGGTGAGCGAACCGCGTGAGCCCGCCTCCTGATCTACGCTCCTGCTGACCTGAACAACAAGAGGAAGTCCACGGCTCTGACCAGCTCAGACCCGTGGACTTCTGGCGTTCCTAGCCGACTTCGGCTGACCTTGGACTGATTCATCCCGAAGTAACTCGTATAGGCGCACGGCCTTGGGTTGCTGTGTCTCTCACTTGTGACGATGGCCCGCAGACGTCTGCGCGTGTCCGCTGCTGTGCGTCAGCGTTGTCACGCAGACGAGTCCGGTTTTAGCGGGCACTGGACCCAGGCTGGCCTCATGCTTTCTGGCCCTTGAGAACACTCGCGGCGAGGTCGTCGACAGACCGACGGAGCTCTCGTTCCGACAGTGAATCCTTGGGCCCGAATCGCTCAACGTAGAGCGTTGCTCCATCACCTACATCAACGGTGAGCTGAGCTTTCCAGGCATCGCCGTACAGGACTTGGCGGGCAGCGGCACGCCCCTCGATCAGCAGCGGCTCTGCCTTCTCTGGGATTACGTCCGTGCCATCCACCGTTTGCTGCAAGGACTCTGTGGTGGGGTAGAAGGCGACCACGAACCCAGCTGGTTCAGCCGCGTCTTCCTCCGTCATCAGCAGGTAGCAGGAGGCGCCACCCTGCTCTTCAGCTATAGGAGATGCCTCTCTGATGCTGAGCTGCTGTTGCATCGCGCTGCTCACAAGCTTGCAAACAGTCTTTTTGCTGACCCCGCCAATGATCGGAGCGTCTTCGGGCGCCGAGGCGCTTGAAGACCTAGCGGAGTACGCAATGGCGTAGCCGAGGCCGACGCCGACAGTAAGAGAGAGCACCGCGGTGACGACCAGCATGCTCGTTGCAGGGTTACGTCGCCGCTTCGTGAGAGCCGTAGGCGCTTCCTTGGAGGAGCCCATGGCTGGGCCACTGTTGTGAGTTGAGGTGTCCTCGCTAGCCATAGCGAGATCATCACACCGGTACCGTGGCCGCTGTCGTGATGATGCTTGATCGTTACGGGCCGAATGGCGAGCTATCAGCTTGGGAGGGCGAGCGCTGCCTTGTAAGCCTGGCGCTGATCCAGAGACGGTCTTGGCTGGTCAGCAGCCGTACAGCAGGGCCAAGCCTGTCAGCGTGTGCCTGCTCCGCCTCACGCCCCAATTGACCGTGACTGACCGCTCGTTCTGGCACAGCTCTGGCACGCGCGCGCTGCCGACACGCGCCTTGTAAGTTCGATCACCGCTCCGGCTGTTGCATACCAGCGACACGACGACCGGACAGGAAATACCGGGGCCCCCTTTGGTTGATGTCGCTGGCTGGGGGCCTGTAGAGCCGTCCACAGATAGCCCACGAGAGTCGCCCCCTCACCGCTCGGCGAGTTGCTCCGCAATCGCAGCTGTCAGAAAATAGACGAGTACGCCATCACGGCGCGAACTCGGTTCCGGATGAGCCTCTGGCTTTCAGCCTGGCGGTGCTGAGGCGGTCACCGTTGAGCGGGACCCACTTGGAATCAGCCGATCAACGAGCTGCTCGAACCGCGCAGATGAGTTAACTGCACCGGCGAATCAAGAGGAGGGAAATACCCATGACGTACATAGTATTCTCTAGCCATTCCCCCAATATCCCGATTCAATGGTTCAGCACCCGAAAGCAAGCGGAAGACTTCATCGGCCGAGAGCCTTTGGCTGTGCGCAACAACTACTTCATTCGCGAGGATAACCCCTCTGCCTACGTACCACCTGGCGCGACATACACAAACCGTCCGGCGCCTTAAACCCGTCTGTAAGCCGTGGCGGCTGCGGTCGGCCTCGCACGGCAGTGAGATGACCCAGGGGTGATCGATCCGCCCCTCCGACGGGCGGTGACACGACAGATTCGAGGCCCTCAGCACGGGACTCGCGAGGGGTGGGGTGGCGCTACTATCTCGTGAGCCTCAGATTCGTGAGCCTCTGGATCTCATCCTGCGACACCACGGCGTCGTATCACCCGGAATGGTCTGACAGCAGAGATACTTGTCAAGTGGAAAATCAGGGAGCATGCATCAAGGCGGCAGTTGCCATTAGTGCCGTTATTGCTGGCCTCGCCGGGATCGCTCAACTCGTAGACTTCTTCGCAACAGCTGAAGTCGACTCCGATGATCCGCCACCATCTCAGGTCACCGATAGACCGCCGCCGCGAGAAGAGTCGACTACTGAAACTCAGCCAACAAAGAAAACCAGAAATCCACCCTCAGAAACGAAGTATTTGGTGGACGTCACACCTCTCACTGACGAATACGGGGCGACTAAGGGATCAGCCGACGTACGGGACCGGACTCTCCCGCAAAGTATTTCCATGCGCGTGGACAAGTACTCCCTTCCAGTCAATCAGGTCGAATACAATCTCGGCTCACGCTGGAAGCAATTCGACGCGACTATCGGGGTACACAATGACTCACCCACCGGGGGGCGGCTCACATTCGAGGTATCCGCAGACGGAAGCTCCCTCTTCAGAAAGGAGCTAGCCAAGGGGCAACTGCGGGAATTGCATGTCAAGATCGAGGATACCCAGACACTCAAACTAAAGGTCACTTTTACCGCAGGCGAGTATTACAATGACTACTCTTTCGGCGTATGGGGGGACGCGCGCCTAATCGGCTAGCTGGAGCCTGCCGCCGGTCAACAACACAAGATACCTTTTTCACCACGCCCGTTAGGTCCCGACCTGCCGGGCGGACACTAGGCGCGCACCCTAGGCGGCAGTTTTTCCGACAACTCGAAGAGTGCGTCTTGCATGGCAGCACCCTTTCACCGAGCTCTGACAGTCGACCTTGGCTGCGAACAGACGCGCATGCCCCTCAGGCGACACCGGCTTTGTAAGTTCGCTCGGACAACGGTCGTACCTGCTCGCAGTATGGGCAACGCGGCTATTGGTGGCCGTTCAGCGCTGCTGCTGTCCGCCATCGTTGATGTCAGCTGTGGATGTCAGACTGCCCCTCGATGCAAACTACCGGCACAGCCGTCGCTGAGGACTGTCGCCTCTCTTCCTGAATGGTCTTATGGCTTCACGCTGAAGCCCTGGAGGTGAACTTAACCCGAATGCCTCACCTTGGAAGCCCCCGGTATGCGAGCTGAGAACATATGGTGCACAGTAGGGCGAACAGCGTACTGCTGAGAGTTGTGCAGAACATCTAGCGATAGGACTTCAACCATGCCTGGAGATAACGAAGAGCTGAGCCGAAGCGAGCTAGCCGCTTTTGAACTGCTGATTGCGGTAATGGAAGAGGAGGGCCTTACTTCCGTGAACCTCCGAGACCTCATTCTGGCAGACGGGGATTCGATCGGCAGGTATCGCCGGGCCCGGCGAGCGCTGGTACAGGTCCGGAACGTAACTGCCGACCACCCCCGACTACTCTCCGACTCCCTGGACGAGAAGATCTTCGATGATCTAACAATGGGTGACCTCGACGTTAACGTTCCAATCGAAAAGCTTATTGAGTTTAAGGAAAGGAATGCGAGGTGATTTTGACTCGTGCCGCGAGGGGTCTCCAGTATCCAACCCATCCCTTAAGAGAGTTTAAATGAAGTGGATGATGGAGTACGCAATCTACTTCTGCCTAGGCTGCTGGTTCGCCGTCTCAGTAGTCGCACAGTTCTCCGACCGAGTTGGCGAGTGGTTTCCATTCGCGGCGAGGCTCGGGCTCATCCCGCTCTGGACTTTCTTCGCCCCAAAGCCTGGCATGCACGACATGCATCTTCTTTACCGTGACAGGCTACGCAACGGAGAATTGGGAGCACTATCGTACGTTCCCAGTACTGAGAAGAGGAGCTGGTGCCATGCAATTTGGAACCCAGGGAAGTACCGCAACAAAGTGGTGGCCGACCTGGCTGATAGCCTCACGCGACACCTTGCGGTTGCTGCGAGCCGGAATCTAGACATTCGCATTGTGGCGCTATCCAATCCTTACCTTATCTTGGCGAGTCTAGCAATACAGATGCCGCGCCCTGAAGACGCAGCGGAACGGCAGTTCATCCTCGCTCGCGACACTGGTTTCGGATCGCATCCTGACCGGAGTCTTGCATTTATGAGCAGCTTCCACCCTCTTGGCGAAAACTAGGCGGAGTCATTTCAGTGAGCGCGGAGGCGGTTTTTCTTCTGTGCGGCCGGATTGCCGGTGTATGGGTAATGGTGCATTCGGCAGAAAGAGCTTGGGCAGTAGCGCGAGAGCTCAGGCCAGGGGGCGTATATGACCTGCGGGTGAACGGCGCGGAAGTCGGCATCATTTTCCGCGCCGGTGCCGGCAGGGAACTGATTTTCACTGTCCTGGGCGCGCGCCTTGCCGCTGGGCTGGTCTTGCTGTTGAGTTCGAAGATGTCTCCAGCACTCGGCATCGCTTGGCTCGTTGTGGCCGCAGGAAACATTTTGATCGACACTCGCTTCCTATTCGCTGGAAGTGATGGATCAGACCAAATGGTCACCATCGTGAGCGTCACCTTGGCGGTCTCGTCGGTGCTCGGTAGCGACTCACAGCTACTGGGGGCGGGGTTATTCTTCATCGGAGCGCAGGCTTGCCTCGCGTATTCTGCCGCAGGAGTAGCGAAGCTGATCAGCCCGGCATGGCGCAACGGTGACGCAATCCGAGGCGTACTTTCTACCCGAGCATATGGCGTAGCAGCCGTAACCGTATTCGTGCAAAAGTCGCCGATGCTCGCTTTATCCCTGTGTTGGGGGGTAATCGCATTTGAGGTGACGTTTATTCTCGCACCGATTTTGCCGTTGCCGGTACTTGCTGCTTTGCTCGGCACTGCGGCGCTCTTTCACCTGTGCTGCGCAGTAGTGATGGGCCTCAATGGGTTCTTCTGGTCTTTCCTTTCCGCGTATCCAGCGGTCATCTTCCTGAATCGAGCCGTCACCGGCTTGCTGCTCTAATCTGTCGGTGAAGGATTTGCTATCCCGAACGATTAAGATCAGTTACCTCTGTGAGCGCTGAGAGGAGCGCTGCGAGCGCGTCCACGGCAGCCGAACTCACTTCGTACTGCCCTCGATGAGAACTTGACAACCAGCCAGCATGCACCAGCTGGCGCAGATGATGGTAGATCTGTCCGGTAGTTCCCATACCAGAGAGCGCTTTTAGTTCGCTCGTCTTACTAGCGTGTTCAAGGCAAGCAAGGACGAGGCGCAAGCGAACCGGATGAGCGAGGGCACTCAGGCGGGTTCCCAGGAAGTCAAGATCCGTACTCGACAGGATGGCAGCGGTGACTGCGCGAGGGCCACCTTCGACAGGTGAGCTGTTCTTCCTTTCGGGTGCAGCATCCGCTGCCAACGTCGGACACCTTTCAACCAGCTGCGATACGCGATCTTCCAGGATTTCGAGACGCCGACTCAGATCGGCATTGGGGGAAACATCGGTCATGAGGCTCAGGATACGTGCGGGCGAACCGTCGCCTCCTCCGGCTGAGGGCCCCTCGGGCTTCCCGGTCTCGTGGCGTGACGGCGCACTTCTGCGCGCTTTAGCTTGACTGGGTTTGGGGCCCCACGGTGGAATGCGGTCGGCTATCGGAGCTCTCCAGCCCACCACTCACCCAGCTCCCATCCCGTCCGCCTTCGACCCACACACCGTGGAGCGGGCGTGGTTCAGGGCGTCAAGGTGGAGCGCGCCACTGTACGAACGACCTTGACGCCCTGGGCCGCGACTGCTCGGCTCTGCCTGGGTCGAAGGTGGTCGGGATGGGAGCCCACAACGCTCACCACGAATCCGCCGACACTCGCGAACGGCGCCCCAACCATCCCGGAGTCTGAGCGCCCCCGCCGGAGGCATATCTTATGCCTTCCGTCTCCTCCTGGTCAGGATCTCTCGCTCTAGTTGCGCGACCGGCGTAGCCGGGGCCCAGAGCGGGGCGGAGACAGGAGCGCAGGGCCCCGGCGGTGAGCCGGGGAGCGCGCGACGAGCGGAGCGAGGAGCCTTGATGAAGTAGGGAAAGTTCTATCGCACCGGCGTCAGGCGCTTGCCGTCGTGGCTTCGCACGTGGGGCCCGTTCCCGTCGAGGGCATCCAGTAGCCGGACCGCGTAGACCTCGGACATCCACTCGGTGACCTCGCCCGGCGTGAGCCAGCCAACCGCGGTCGATTCGCTGGATGTCCGCTCGCTTCCGCCGGCGGGCTTGCATCGGAAGACCAGGGCCACGATGCCGCGCGTGGTGTTCTTGTAGACCCCCGTGAGCTCGTCCACCTCGACGTGGATGCCCGTCTCCTCCAGGACCTCGCGCTGAACGCCCGCCTCCGGGGTCTCGTCAAGTTCGAGTACGCCGCCGGGCAGCTCCCAAGTGCCGTTGTCGGCACGGCGGATCGCCAGGAGCCGCCCGTCCTCGCGCACGACCACTCCGGCTACGGACACGGAGTGGAGCGGCGTTGACGTGCCTTCCTGCGCACTGTTACTCATGTACAGGAGCATAGGAGGAAGAGAAGGACTATGGAAACAGCGGTAGGAGGTGGGAAGTCCGTACCTCGGTACGTGCAGATCGCCGAGGAGATCGTTCAGCAGATCCGCGCAGGAATCCTCAAGCCCGGTGACATGGTGCCCAGCGAATCGGAGCTCGTGGAGCGCTACGGCGTCTCCGGCGGCACCATCCGCAAGGCCATGGTGGAGGTCCGCGCGAGTGACCTCGTGGAGACCCGCCAGGGCAAGGGGTCCATGGTGAAGGCCCGGCCCCCGGTGCGGCACCGATCCTCGGACCGCTTCAAGCGCTCCCATCGGCAGGGCGGCAAGGCCGCGTACCTTGCCGAGTCGGAGCAGTCCGGCGCCAAGGCTGGCGTCAGCGTTCTATACATCGGTCCGACGGATGTACCGAACGACATCGCGGAGCGGCTCGGCGTCCCCGCCGGCACTCAGGTGCTCGCCCGGCGTCGTCTCTACTTCCGCAACGAGACCCCCGTGGAGACGGCCACGTCGTACCTCCCGTGGGACGTTGCGAAGGACATCCCCGAGCTGTTCGCGAAGAACCCCGGCGGTGGTGGCATCTATGCCCGCCTCGAAGACCATGGGCACGAGTTCGCGGAGTTCGTCGAGACGCTGCAAGCCCGGCTGGCGACCAAGGCTGAGGCCTCCGAACTGGCCCTGAGCCCCGGCGCTTCGGTGGTTCACCTGATCCGTGAGGCACGAACGACGGAGGATCGCGTTGTAGAGGTGTGCGACACGCTCATGGCCGCTGACCAGTTCGTTTTCAGTTACCGGATCCCCGCCTCCGACTGACGCACACTCAACTCAGCGCAGCACGCCGCGACTTCTCCGTCTCGGCGGGTTGACTCATGTATAGGAGTGATGCACTCTTTTTTATGTCACTCATGTACATGAGTGGCTGAGTCGAACACATCTATAGGAGTGATCTTCTGTGCGTACGATCCCCGTCGACACCTCCGCCGCGTCCGTGATGGTCGCCAAGCCCCCGCAGATCAAGGTCAAGGACCGCCGGACCGGCGAGATCGCCGTGGACGTCGAGAGCGGCGCGAAGCTCATGACCGTGGACGTGATGTTCGCGGCGAACGAGGAGGTGGAGATCCTTTCGGTCACCGTCCCTGAGCCGGGCATCTCCGGTGAGCTGATGATGGGCACTCCTGTCGCCGTCACAGGACTGATCGCTCGGCCGTGGGAGAACGAGTTCAATGGGCAGAAGCGACACGGCATCGCCTTCCGTGCGGTGGCGGTCACCTCGCTCGTCGCCGCTGCCGAGAAGCCCAGGGCGGCCTGATCATGACCGGGTCCCTGGTCACGTTGCTGCTGGTCGTCGTCACCGCACTGATCCTGCGGTGGCGGCGTCCCGCCTGGTACTGGATGACCTTCGGGGTCACCCTTGCCGCGCTGCGGGTAGCGGTCCGATACGCATCGGTCATGGACGCCTGCGGGCTCACCGTTCCGCCCGCGCGTTGGCGCCTCTCCCTCGCCCGGATGACGAACCGCCCCGTTCCCGAGTCGAGGGCCCCGCGCATTCTCCGGCTCCGGCCCACTCGTACCGGGCTGGTCCTGCGGATCAAGCTTCGTCCCGGTCAGGATGCCTTCGACGTCGCTTCGGCCACCGACCGCCTCCGGCACTCCTTCGGGATGTACGGGGTCACCTCCCGCGAACTTCGCTCGGGAATCGTGGAGTTACGGATGACGGGATACGACGTCCTCCGGCGGGTGCAGATGCCCGCCGAAACCGACCCCGCGCCGATGCGTATCCCCGTCGCACTGCGCGAGGACGGATCCGTCCACTACCGCGACTATCGGGCTGTGCCTCATGGGCTGACGCTCGGCGCGACCGAGTCGGGGAAGTCCGTCTACCAGCGCAACCTGGTCGCCGGCCTCGCGGCGCATGACGTCGCGCTCGTCGGGATCGACTGCAAGCAGGGCGTCGAGCTCTTCCCACTCGCCCGGCGCTTCTCCGCCCTCGCCGACAACCCGGACACCGCGCTGGAACTCCTCGAAGCACTCGTGCAGCACATGGAGGACGTCTACCAGCTCATCCGTTCCGCTCAGCGCATTACCGTCGACGTTCCGGACGCCGACATAGCCGCCGACATCTGGGACCTGCCGGCCGACATCCGCCCGACTCCGGTCGTGGTCCTGGTCGACGAGGTCGCCGAGCTGGCGCTCTTCGCCACCAAGGACGAGGAGAAACGCCGCGACCGGATCGTCACTGCTCTGGTCCGCCTCGCCCAGCTCGGCCGTGCCGCGGGGATCTACCTGGAGATCTGTGGCCAGCGCTTCGGCTCCGAACTCGGCAAGGGCATCACGATGCTCCGTGCTCAACTCACGGGTCGGACCGCCCACCGCGTCAACGACGAGTCCAGCGCCAACATGGCCTTCGGAGACATTGCTCCGGACGCCGTCCTTGCCGCGATCCAGATTCCCACCGACGTCCCCGGTATCGCGGTCTCGGGTGACTCGACCGGTGGATGGACCCGCATCCGAGCTCCGCACACCTCACTGCGCCAAGCCGTGAACATCTGTAACCGGCATGCCGACCGCACTCCGGATATGCCCGCCCTCGCGGCCTTCCGGCCCGCCGTCACACCCCTGGCCTCGGCCACCGCGCCGCTCACCAAAGCCGCGCCCACCACCGCCTGACCTCCCGCACACCGGTCGGCGTGACCATTCCCGCGCCAAGTCCCTACCCGCCCCATGCCGAAAAGGAGAAGTCCGATGGCCCGTCCCTCCGTGCGCGTGGATGCCGTACTGATCCAAGCCGTGATCGCTGGCGCGCTCTCCTTCGCCCACCTCCACGACCTCGCCGCCGCCGCGGGCCAGGACGGCTGGAAGGCATGGGCCTACCCGATCAGCGTTGATCTGCTCCTGGTTGCTGCCTGGCGTCGGCTACGAAAGGACGGCCCGTCCCGGCTCGCCTGGAGCTGGTTCCTGATCGCGCTAGTCGCTTCGCTCGGTGCCAACGTCGCCACCGCCGGATTCCTCGATCTCGCGCACCCTCCGGCCTGGTTGCGCTTCGGCATCGCTGGATGGCCCGCGCTTGCCTTCCTCGGCGGGACGCTCCTCGCCCACACCGAGACCCCGGTCGAGGACCGCACGCCCGTTCCGGCGGTGCCTACGGCTGATCCCTCGGCGCCGGAGCTCGTCACCGAGGAACAGGCCCCGGAGCTGAAACCAATGCCGATTCCTGCCGCTGAGGAGTCTCCGGTCCTGCCTCCCGCCGACGCGTCTCCGCCCGTGCCGGCCGCGCTCGTCGACCACGCCCGGAAGGTCGCCGACGACCACCGCGCCCGTACCGGTTCACCGATCGACACCGACACGCTCCGCGCCCGACTCGGAGTTCCGCCCCAACTCGCCGCCGCGATCGCCGCTCAGCTCGCCTGACCCGAGAGGAGATCCGCCATGCCCGCCCGCGACCACTTCCACTCCGTGATGCGGATCGGACCGGTGCAGATCGGTACCCACCGCGACCGGCACGGCCGCACCCAGCACTCCGCCGTGTGCACCGCCGATCGCTGCGGTTGGTCGTCCGACTTCAGCAGCCGATCCGCCGCCCAGCTCGCCGCCCGCACCCACCGCTGCAAGGTCCGCTGAAGGAGACCCGCCATGGACGTACCGCTCTGGCTCGCCCTGATCGTCGTCGGCTGGCTCGGCGTGAAGCTGATCCGCCCGCCCTGGTGGCTCGTGCTCGTGCTGCTGCTCGGCGGCTATCTCCTCGCCGACAGCCTCCTGACCCCCGTGATCGACACCGCCGTCAAGTAATCCCCACCGAAGGGAGAACCGCCATGCTCCGCCCGAAGATCCCCACCAACCCGTTGCCGACGGGAATCGTCACTGGAACCGCCCGGAGCGACGTCCCCGCCGTGCCCCACCAGACCCCGGCCCCTACGGCTCCCGTACGTCCCACGGTTCAGCTCACGCCTGGTGCCGTTGTCGCCGTCATCGGTGGCGGCACGGCCGTGGTGCTGGTCGTCGGCGCGGTCCTGGTCTCCATGCTCCTCGCGGTCGCCGTCACCGCCGCGTCGCTCGCTATCAGCGCCCTGGTCGTCCGATCGCTCGTGGCGTCGCAGAACCACCGCTGACCGGCTTCCGGGCGGCCTCGATACCGCCAAGCATCCGCCGCCCGGAAGCCGTGCTCCTGCCCGAACCACAGATCCGGAAGGAAGCACCATCATGACCGACCGCACCGCCCGCCGCCGGGGGAGTGCACATGCCTGAGTCGCTCCTCGACCGGCTCACCCTCGGCGACCTGCTGAGGGTCGCCTCGGCCCCTGAGTTCCACCGCTGGGAGGACCAGATCCGCCGCACCGGTGGCTGCTCCGACCCCATCCACCTGACCGGTTGGACCCTCACCAAGGACAAGACCACCGGCGAGACCCTTCACCACTACTCGACCGAGACCGAGCCCGGCGGACGTCTCCGCCTCGCCTGCGGAAATCGCCGCGCTTCCCGCTGTCCCTCCTGTGCCTGGACGTACGCCGGAGACACCTACCACCTGATCCGCGCGGGCCTGGCCGGAGATGACCGCCGCGATGTCCCCGCCACTGTGCGGGATCACCCCCGGGTCTTCGCCACCCTTACCGCCCCGTCCTTCGGCCCAGTCCATAACCGTCCCGAACGTGGCACTTGCCGTTGCGGTGGCCGGCACTCGGCAGACGCACCCGAGCTCGGTACTGCCCTGGACCCCGAGACGTACGACTACGCCGCATCGGTCCTGTTCAACAACCACGCCGGCGACCTCTGGATGCGGTTCACCACTCGCCTCCGACGGGAGATCGCGGCCCGCGCCGGACTCACGCAGGTGGAACTGAAGGAATCGGCTCGGCTCTCGTACGGCAAGGTCGCGGAGTTCCAGAAGCGCGGGGCGATCCACTTCCACGCCGTGATGCGGATCGATGGACCGGACGGGCCCGGCACCCCTCCTCCCTCCTGGGCGACCGTCGACCTGCTCACCGATGCGATACACGCAGCCGCTCGGCATAACTACACCTCGGTGTCCGCACCCGCCGTCGGCGAGCAGCCCGCTCGTACCTTCCGCTGGGGCACACAACTCGACGTCCGCCCGGTCGTTGCCTTCGGCGACGGCTCCGATGTCACCGAACAGGCTGTGGCGTCCTACGTCGCGAAGTACGCCACCAAAGCGGCGGAAAACACCGGCACTCTGGACCGCCGCATTGGCGAACTCTCCGAGCTCGATCGCCACGGCGTTCCCGACCACGCCCGCCGTCTCATCGCCGCATGCCACCTCCTCAATCCGCTCTACCCCGAACGCCGGCTGCGTGCCTGGGCGCACATGCTCGGGTTCCGCGGGCACTTCTCCTCGAAGTCCCGCCGCTACTCGACCACCCTCCGTGAGCTCCGCCAGGCCCGCGCCGACTTCCGCGCTGCTCAGGAACGGCAGTCCCTCGGCCTGGAGGACCGCGTCCCGGACACCGTGCTCGTCCTGGCCGACTGGCAGTACGCCGGCCACGGTCACTCGCCCGGCGAATCCGTCCTCGCCGCGACCATCGCCCGTGGTCTTCAGCTCAACCGCGAAACCGCCCGTGAAGCCATGGCGGAGCTGGTCGACGAGGGGGAGTGGTGACCATGGCGCTTCCTCTGCCGAGTCGCTATCTGACGCCGGACGACCTGGTCGAGATGTTCGAGCTGCCCAGCGTCGAGACGGTCTACCAGTGGCGCCGGAAGCGGACCGGACCCCGCGGCTTCCGTGTCGGCCGGCACCTCCGCTTCGACCCCGACGACGTACGGGCTTGGGTCGACTCCCGCCGGAGCGAGGCGGCTGCCTGATGGCCGGACACATTCAGGACCGCTGGTTCGTGACCGTGACCGGTCCTGACGGTAAGCCGCGCAAGGTGAAGTCGGATCGCTACGGAGTGGGGTCCCGCTACCGCGCGCGCTACGTCGGGCCGGACGGCACGGAGAAGTCGAAGAGCTTTCCAGACCGACAGAAGCGGCTCGCCGATCAGTGGCTGGCTCATACCGAAGCGGACATGGCGCGGGGACAGTACATCGATCCCCGCGCGGCCCGAACCACCTTCCAGCAGTACGCGGATGGCTGGGTGTCCACCCAAGGGGCGGACCCCAACACGCAAGCCTCGATGGAGTCGCAGCTCCGGCTGCACGCGTTCCCGTACCTCGGCACGCGTCCGCTCGGTTCGTTCCAGCCGGCGCACATCCGCGACTGGGTTCAGCAGCTTCAGGCGAACGGTGTCCGCGGCTCGTACGCCCGGACGATCTACTCCAACGTGCGCGCGGCTCTCAGCGCGGCCGTGGATGACGGGCACCTTCCACGGAACCCTTGCGCCGCGCGTTCGGTACGGCCGCCGACCGTGGACACGAAGCGCGTCACGCCTTGGACGACGGAACGGCTCTTCGCTGTGCGCGCGGGCATGCCGGAGCGGTATCAGGCGATGGTCGACCTGGGCGGCGGCTGCGGCCTCCGGCAAGGCGAGATCCTGGGTGTCGCGGTGGACGCGATCGACTTCCGGTCGGACACGTTGCACGTCGTCCAGCAGCTCAAGCTGAGCCGCAGCAAGCCCGTCTTCGCTCCGCCCAAGGGCGGCAAGCTGCGGGACGTACCGCTCCCCGGGCCCGTCGCTGACGCGCTGCGGACACACATGAGGCAGTTCCCGCCGGTCGAGATCACGTTGCCGTGGAAGGTCGCGGGCGGACCGCTGGTGACCAAGCGGCTCATCTTCATGGGTCCACGCGGTGGTCATGTCTGGCGCACCTCGCTGAACGAGGAGGCGTGGAAACCCGCTCTGGCCTCGGCCGGAGTGATCCCGGTCCCGGCGGCCGGCGCCCCGCACGCCGAGTCACGTGAGAACGGCATGCACGCGATGCGGCACTTCTACGCGTCGGTGCTGCTGGACGCCGGGGAGAACATCAAGGCGCTCGCCGAGTACCTCGGGCACTCCGACCCTGGCCTGACGCTCCGGGTATACGCGCACCTGATGCCGTCGAGCCAGGAGCGCACGAGGAAGGCTGTGGGCGCGATCTTTGCTCGCTGCTGAACGAGATCGGCTGAGGAATCTCAGATTCCAAATCGCACATTCCAAATGTCGGCGTCATGCTTCGCTGGCTGGCATTGCAATGTGTGTTGGTGTCGCACATTCCAAATGTCGGCGTCATGCTTCGCTGGCTGGCATTGCAATGTGTGTTGGTGTCGCACATTCCAAATGTCGGCGCCATGCTTCGCTGGCTGGCATTGCAATGTGTGTTGGTGTCGCACATTGCAAATGCCAGTCTCATGATTCGCTGACATGCAAGGCGTCAACCTGCGCAGTCGTGCGACCGGTGGGGCGGCTGGGTAAGCTCTGTGCCCTCGCCCACGGGCATGGGCGTCCTGTCCAAATTTATGGACAAGGGGCCGCGCCTTATGCAGGCAAGCCATTATGCATGTAGAACCGGAAGGAACCGGGTAGATCCTCGAAGAATCGCTCCCGCGCTACGTGGGTTTGGCTCCGTAGCGCTCTTCATGGGAAAGTCTCCATGGCATAAGAATGCCGTCCGGCTAGGGACGGCATTCGCCTCCATGCCGCTTTTCAGTCGCGACCCTGATCCGGTCAACCGAAGCACAGCAGGAGAACCCCATGGTCCCACGTCCACACATGCGCCTAGACCTCCGTGTTCGCGATCTACCGTTCGTCCTGATCGGTATGGGGGGCGGGGCCCTCGCGCTCTGGGAAGGTGCGCCCGCCGAGATCACCGTCTTCGTTGCTGTTCTGATCATGTTCGACTTCCGCTTGCGCTTCTGGCGCCGTCAAGCCTGACGGCCCACACACGGCCCAGCGCACCAAGAAGCCCCCCGCCTCGCGGAAAACCCGCAGGTGGGGGGCTTCTTGGTGTCGCGTTACTTCTTCTTGCCCTGGTTCTTCACGGCCTCGATGGCGGCCTTCGCAGCCTCCGGGTCGAGGTACGTGCCGCCCGGCTTCAGCGGGCGGAAGTCGGCGTCCAGCTCGTAGGCGAGCGGGATGCCGGTCGGGATGTTGAGGCCCGAGATGGCGTCGTCGGAGATGCCGTCCAGGTGCTTGACCAGGCCGCGCAGGCTGTTGCCGTGGGCGGCGACGAGGACGGTCTTGCCGTCGAGGAGGTCCGGGACGATGCCGTCGTACCAGTACGGCAGCATGCGGTCGACGACGTCCTTGAGGCACTCCGTGCGAGGGCGCAGCTCCGTCGGGATGGAGGCGTAGCGCGGGTCGGCGCTCTGCGAGAACTCGGTGCCGTCCTCGAGGGCGGGCGGCGGGGTGTCGTACGAGCGGCGCCAGAGCATGAACTGCTCCTCGCCGAACTCGGCGAGGGTCTGCGCCTTGTCCTTGCCCTGGAGGGCGCCGTAGTGGCGCTCGTTCAGCCGCCAGGAGCGGTGGACGGGGATCCAGTGGCGGTCGGCGGCTTCCAGCCCGAGCTGGGCGGTGCGGATCGCACGCTTCTGGAGGGAGGTGTGCACGACGTCGGGGAGCAGGCCGGCGTCCTTGAGCAGCTCACCGCCGCGGACCGCCTCCTTCTCGCCCTTGTCGGTGAGGTCTACGTCCACCCAACCGGTGAACAGGTTCTTCGCGTTCCATTCGCTCTCGCCGTGGCGGAGGAGGATCAGCTTGTACGGTGCGTCGGCCATGAGTCCGAGCGTAATCGAACCCGCGCGGCCTCCGCGCGCCCGGTCACAGGGCGGACAAGGGCGTCCGGACTGCGGGTACGGCGTGACGTTTGACGGTCGGCGTCAATCGAGTGGCGGTCGGGGATCCCGGATTCGTAATGTTCGGTCAGCTACCGGGCCACTTACAGGAGCCCGCATCCGTTCCGTACGTCCCCGGGGGGAAGCCCTATGTCCGTCGCCGGTCTCAGAAAGGCGGCACACGAGACGGTCGCCGGGCTCCCCAGGGAGTTCTGGTGGCTGTGGATCAGCACGCTGGTCAACCGCCTCGGCGGGTTCGTCGCCACGTTCATGGCGCTCTACCTGACCCTGGACCGGGGTTACTCGGCCTCGTACGCCGGACTGGTCGTCGCCCTCCACGGGCTCGGCGGGGTCGTCTCCTCGCTGGGGGCCGGGGTGATGACGGACCGGCTGGGGCGTCGGCCCACGATGCTGATCGCGCAGCTCTCGACCGCCGTGTCCGTGGCCGTGCTCGGATTCATGGTCCATCCGGGAGCGATCGCCGGTGTCGCCTTCGTGGTCGGCATGGCGAGCAACGCGTCCCGGCCGGCCGTGCAGGCGATGATGGCCGACATCGTCCGGCCCGAGGACCGGGTGCGGGCCTTCTCGCTCAACTACTGGGCCATCAACCTGGGCTTCGCCATCTCCTCGGCCGGAGCCGGTTTCATCGCCGAGTACAGCTATCTGGCCGGTTTCATGGGTGAGGCCGTGATGACGCTGGTCTGCGCCGTCGTCGTGTTCCTCAAGGTGCCGGAATCGCGGCCCGAGGAGGTGCCCCTGGCGGCAGGGGCCCGCGCCCCGGACGACGTGAGGCTGAGCACCGTCCTGCGCGACGGGCGCTACATGGGAGTCGTCGGGCTGTCGTTCCTGGTGGCCCTGATCTTCCAGCAGGGGTACGTCGGGCTGCCGGTGGCCATGGGCGCGGACGGGCTCTCCAGCTCCGACTTCGGCACGGCCATCGCCGTCAACGGGGTGCTGATCGTCGCCCTGCAGATTCCCGTGACCCGCTTCATCCAGCACCGGGACCCGCGCCGCCTGCTGATCATCTCGTCCGTGCTCGCCGGGTACGGCTTCGGGCTGACCGCCTTCGCGGGCTCGGTGGGGGTGTACGCGCTGACGGTGTGCGTGTGGACCATC
The DNA here is from genome assembly GCF_042717325.1 of Streptomyces sp. NPDC058637. Classification (NCBI taxonomy): domain Bacteria; kingdom Bacillati; phylum Actinomycetota; class Actinomycetes; order Kitasatosporales; family Streptomycetaceae; genus Streptomyces; species Streptomyces sp. NPDC058637. The sequence continues at coordinate 106,643 of NZ_JBHXRD010000024.1, forward strand.
GCCGAGATCGTGAACGCGCCTACACAGACGGGCATCGTCGTCCAGCTCTCCCCGGCGCACGGCCGGGGCCGCTACCAGGGCATGTACACGATGTCGTGGTCCGCGGCGGCGCTCGTCGCCCCGCTGATGTCGGGCTTCGTGATCGACCACTACGGTGCCGACTGGCTGTGGGGCACCTGCGCGGTGCTGGGCACGGTGGCCGCGGTCGGCTACTGGCTGCTCATGCGGCATCTGCCGGATCCGGTGACCGGGTCCCCGGCCACGCGCCCGGTCGCCGAGCGGGCGGTCACGGAGAAGGCCGTCACGGAGAAGGCCGTCACCGTGCGGAATGTCACCGAGCAGGCCGCCGTCGAGCCGACGGCCTGAAGGGCCGGAGGCCGCGGAAGCCCCGAGCCGCGGTGGAGCCGGTGGTGCCGTGCGGGGGACGGGTGTCCCCCGCACGGCACCACCGCGTGTCTCCGGTCAGCCGGAACATCCACCGCACTGGCACGGCGCGCCGGACTGGCAGCCGCACCCGCAGCCCGAGCCACAGCCGCAGGCGCCGAGCACGGTCAGATGCACCACTTCGGTCGGGGTCTCCTGCTGGGGTTCGGTCATGGGGGAATCGGCCATGGTCCCTCCTCAGGGCGTACGACTCGACGGCGTACGACGCATGCGTACGACGGGGGCGTACGGCATCCGTGCCGCGCCCCCGCCCCCATTGCATGCCCAACCCGGCGGGCGCATCAACGGCGCACGCGTGCGGGAACAGACGTGCTACCCCCGCGCGCCTCTTGCGCCCCTACGCCCCCTCCACCGGCGCCGCCGCCTGGATCTCGTCCGCGTGCTCGCCCGTCACCAGGTAGACGACGCGCTTGGCGACCGATACGGCGTGGTCGGCGAAGCGCTCGTAGTAGCGGCCGAGCAGCGTCACGTCGACGGCCGTCTCGATGCCGTGCTTCCAGCGGTCGTCCATCAGGTGCTGGAACAGCGTCCGGTGCAGCAGGTCCATCTCGTCGTCGTCCTGCTCCAGCTGGAGCGCGAGGTCGACGTCCTTCGTGATGATGACCTCGGCGGCCTTCGCCATCAGGCGCTGTGCGAGCTGCCCCATCTCCAGGATGGTGGCGTGCAGGTCGTGCGGCACCGCCGTCTGCGGGAAGCGCAGCCGTGCCAGCTTGGCGACGTGCTGGGCGAGGTCGCCCGAGCGCTCCAGGTCCGCGCTCATCCGCAGCGAGGTGACCACGATCCGCAGATCGGTCGCGACCGGCTGCTGGCGGGCCAGCAGCGCGATGGCCCGCGCCTCCAGGTCGTGCTGCAGGTCGTCGACCTTCTGGTCCGCGGCGATCACACTCTCGGCGAGCTTGAGATCGGCGTCGAGCATGGACGTCGTGGCTCGTCCGATCGCCGATCCGACGAGCCTGGCCATCTCGACCAGGTCCTCGCCGATCGAATCGAGTTCCTCGTGATAAGCGTCGCGCATGGAAGTCCCTCTCCAGATCCTTACTGAGGCCGGGGTCTCTGGGCCGACCCCCACGCTCCCACGGTGAGGTGCCAACGCGTCGGGATCCGGCCTCCTAAATGAACCAGCACTATCCCCATGGTGAACTCTGGGCGACGAGTGTTCGAGATGGCACCCGGATGGCTGGGAGAGTGTCGGCGCGCCCGCATAACCTTGAAGCATGGACGTGAACGCGGCAGTGGCCGCAGCTGCCGCGATCGCCGGGTTGTGTACCGGTGTCATCGCGATGCTGGCGTTCCGCTGGAGCGAACGCGAGCAGAAGCGCCCGACGCGTACGTCCATGCGGCCCGACAGCAATGCCCCCCTGCCTCCCGGGGTGGACACCGTCCTCTCCGTGCTCAGCTCGTCCGCCGTGGTCCTCGACGAGAGCGACAGCGTCGTCAAGGCCAGCTCCGCCGCCTATGCGCTGGGGCTGGTCAGGGGCGGACGCCTGTCGGTCGAGGCGATGCTCCACATGGCCAGGGACACCCGGCGCGACGGTGAGATACGCCAGGTGGAGCTGGATCTTCCACGGCGCGGTACGGGACGGGGCGAGGCGCTCGCCGTCTCGGCCCGGGTCGCCCCCCTGGGGTCGCGACTGGTGCTGCTGCTCGTCGAGGACCTCACCGAGGCCCGCCGCATAGAGGCGGTCCGCCGGGACTTCGTGGCCAACGTCAGCCATGAGCTCAAGACTCCGACCGGTGCGCTCTCGCTCCTCTCCGAGGCCGTCATGGACGCGTCCGACGACCCGGAGGCGGTGGAGCGGTTCGCCGGACGCATGCAGATCGAGGCGACCCGCCTGACGAACCTCGTGCAGGAGCTCATCGACCTCTCCCGGGTGCAGAACGACGACCCGCTGGAGGACGCCGAACCCGTACCGGTGGAAGAACTCGTCGCGGAGGCCATCGACCGGTGCCGGCAACAGGCCGGTTCCAAGCAGATCACCATGGCATCGGGTGGCACCGAGGACCTCTTTGTGTGGGGGAACCGCGGTCAGCTCGCTGCCGCTCTCGGCAATCTCGTGGAGAATGCCGTCAACTACAGCCCCGCCCGTACCCGCGTCGGCATCGCTGCCCGGCGGCTGGCCGCACCCGGCGGGGATCTGATCGAGATAGCCGTGACCGACCAGGGCCTCGGCATCTCCGAGAAGGACCGCGAGCGGGTCTTCGAGCGGTTCTACCGCGTCGACCCGGCCCGCTCACGGGCCACCGGTGGCACCGGTCTCGGCCTCGCCATCGTCAAGCACGTGGCCGCCTCGCACGGCGGGGAGGTCACTGTATGGAGCTCGGAGGGACAGGGCTCCACCTTCACCCTGCGACTGCCCGAATCGGGTGTCGTACGGGGGCGCACCACCGGCGGACCACTCATCTTCAACAGCACCGTTGACGACGAGGGGCCGTACGAGACCGATACTTTTGAACCATTTCCTGCCCCGGAGGCTCTTCCGTGACCCGAGTGCTTGTCGTCGAGGATGAGGAATCCTTCAGCGACGCCCTGTCCTACATGCTCCGCAAGGAAGGCTTCGAGGTGGCCATCGCGGCCACCGGCCCCGACGGCCTCGACGAGTTCGAGCGCAACGGCGCCGACCTCGTGCTGCTCGACCTGATGCTGCCGGGCCTGCCCGGCACGGAGGTCTGCCGGCAGCTGCGGGTGCGGTCCAACGTACCGGTGATCATGGTCACCGCGAAGGACAGCGAGATCGACAAGGTCGTCGGCCTGGAAATAGGAGCCGACGACTACGTGACCAAGCCCTTCTCCTCGCGGGAGCTGGTGGCCCGCATCCGTGCGGTCCTGCGCCGCCGCGGCGAGCCGGAGGAGGTCACCCCGGCGGCCCTGGAGGCGGGCCCCGTCCGGATGGACGTCGACCGCCACGTCGTGACGGTCTCCGGCGGCAAGGTCGACCTCCCGCTGAAGGAGTTCGACCTGCTGGAGATGCTGCTGCGCAACGCGGGCCGCGTCCTGACCCGTATGCAGCTGATCGACCGGGTCTGGGGTGCGGACTACGTGGGGGACACGAAGACCCTCGACGTCCACGTCAAGCGTCTCCGCGCCAAGATCGAGCCCGACCCGGGTGCGCCGAGGTACCTGGTCACGGTGCGGGGCCTGGGCTACAAGTTCGAGCCGTAAACCGGCACCGAGCAACGCCGGCCGCGGAGCCGGTCACAGGCACAGCGGTCAGGTCACTGGTCCGTGCCACAGGCGCCGTCTCCCAGGCACCGCGCCACAGGCGCCGTGCCATCGGACGCGCGTGACCCGGCCCCGGGCCGGACCGCGGTGATCCGAGCGCGGTGATCCGGGCTCGGTGCTACGGGCCGACCGATGGCGGTGACACGAGCTACCGCCTACCGCGCGAAGGGGCGCCTCCGGCC